>JBBJJH010000002.1 GCA_037623315.1 Halanaerobiaceae bacterium ANBcell28 | reverse complement strand
AAGTATATTCTATGCTATTTCCTGCAGCATCTATCTCTTTGATTAATCTATTAGCAGAATCATAGAGGAACTCTACTCTATTTCCAAGGGCATCTTCACGCCAGGCGATACGTCCTAATTGATTATAGCCTATTTGTGTAATATTACCCAGTACATCTTCTATTTCAACAAGTCGATTTAACTCATCATATTTATATTGAGTTGTAATACCTGCTTCATTGGTCTGGCTGATTAGATTTCCTACAGGGTCATATTGATAATATCTACTATCTCCTAATGGATTTGTTTCTTTGATAAGTCTTCCTTTTAAATCATATTCAAATTCTCTTATATTTCCCTTGGTATCTATTAATCTAGCTAGATTACCTACTTGATCATATTGATATTCTATTAGATTACCATGGGCGTCAATTTCTTTGATAAGTCTATTTCTGGAATCATATTCAAATTCTCTGGCATTACCCCTGGCATCTATTTGCTTTATCATATTACCGGCGCTATTATACTCAAATCTAACCCTCTGATCAAGGGCATCAATTATTTCAGTGATTCTACCCATACTGTCATATTTAAAATAGGTGATATTGTCTTCTTTATCTATTATTGATTTCAATAAATCATTTTCATTATAGTTATATCTCACACTATTATTTAAAGGATCAATTTCTCTTATGCGACGATTTACAGCATCATATTCATATCTTGTAGTTCTTCCTTCCCCATCAGTTAGGGCTATTAGATTATCAGCAGGATCATATTGATAACTTGTCTTAATATCTGTTTCTGCTTGAGTTGTTGAAATCAACCTATCCATAGGATCATATTCATAGATGTAGCTTACATTTTCAGCAAGTATTCGTTTGATCATATTTTCTGTTTCATCATAGAATATCTCTTCTTCACTCCCTGCTGCATCTATAATTTTACTCAACTGATTTCTTTGATCATATTCATATCTAGTAATATTTCCATTAGCATCGAAACTTTCTATCAAATTATTACGGGAATTATATTTGAAAGATTCTTCATATCCCAACTCATTAACAATCTTGATCAGATTGTCATTATTATCATAAGTAAATACTATCTCTCCACCATTTGCTCTTGTTCTTTTTATTAATCTACCAATCTTATCATATTCAAGTTTTTCTCTACTTCCATCAGCAAAGATTATTTCTTCTATATTTCCATAGTCATCATATCTATATTCTGTTCTATTGCCTCTTTGATCTATTTCTTCTGCTAGAAGTCCTATCTCATTATATCTAAATGAACGGATTGTTCCATCAGGATAGTTGATAGATATTAGATTAGCTTTATTGTCATAATTATAAGTAGTGGTATTACCCATTCTATCTCTTACTGAACTAATTTTATTGAATTGATTATAGCTAAAAGTAGTGGTTCCTACTGCATCTGTAATACTTGTAATGTTATTGTTTTGATCATAAGTAAAGTGTGTGGTGTAACCCCTTTTGTTTGTAACTGCAATCAGGTTGTTCTTATCATCATAAGTACTTAAAGTTCTGTGATAATTAGCATCTATTTCTTCTACAGTTAGATGATTTTCATTATATCTATAGATGGTACTATTTCCTTTTGGGTTAGTGACTATAGATTCTCTGGCCTCTGTATCATATTGGATATCATAGCGATAACCCACAGGATCATATTGATAGTCTATTACCATTCTACCATTTAATTCTTTATAGAAATACTGCCAGCCATTTCCGTCAGGAAAAATAGTGGAAGTTATGCCATTATGATCATAGGTATATCTCCTGGTATTTCCTTCTGGATCAGTATAGGAAACAAGTCTGTTTCCATTATAGCCATAATGGTGTTCTCTACCCAAAGGGTCAGTAATCCTGCTAATCCTACCATTAGTTCTGGCAATTTCTAATTCTCTTCCAAAGCTATCATTTATACTCACTAATTCCCTATCGTCATTATATGAAAAATTAAGATATCTACCATTTAATTCTTCTATTCTGATTAACTTTCCATAATATGAGTAAGTGTATTCTGTACCGTCTTTTTTCCTCAATAGATAAGAACCATCAGCAAGAATTTCCAGTTCATCTCCCTGAGGATCTTTTGATACTGTGCTACTTCCATCTGGATAATAGTTTATACTTCCATCAGGTAGTAATTGCTCTGAATCAAAATCAGGTTCTTGATCTATATAATAAATATATGGTCTTGCTGTTTCATCTATTAAGATTAATTTACCAATACCAATTTCATCTCTTTCAGGATTAGTGTTCCAGTCTATATTATAGTAATTAAACTCTCTATAATTATTAGAGTACTCACTATCTAATACTGCTTCTAACGCTATTTGATTCGCCCTATCTTTCAGCTCTTCTAATTCTTCCACAACACTATAATTAGAAATTAATGTAGCCTTCCAATCTTCTGCAGCTGCTTGTCTTGCTAATGCATTCTCAAGATTTTGAGAAACCTCAAGATAAAACTCTTCTGCTAATTCTTTTATTTGATATCCATTTTCCAGAGCTATTTCTGCTGCAGCTATATTATTTTCAGCCCTACTTTTACCTGCATATATTTGCTTTTCCAGTTCTTGATCTTCTATTGTCTGTAATAAATCATTTGCAGATGATTGAAGATCTTGAGCAGAACTTATATTTGTTTCTGCTCTTTCCTTCAAATCTTTGGAGTTTGCGATTAATGTATTTGCCCGTTCTAATGTATTATTGGTCTGTTCAATTAATTCCTGGTTTTCAGCCCTTTCTGCATAATCTATTGCTGTTTCTGCATAAGCCTGTGCAGACTCTCCTTCTGCCAGGGCCTGTTGAGCTAATTCTCTAGCATTATTCGCTTTACTTTCTGCCTGACTACCGAATACAATAGCTGAATTAGCACTTGAAATAGAATTATTTAAATGGATGAGTGCATCTTCAGCATTCTGTAAGGCCTCATGGGCTTTTGCATCTCCACTCAATGCACTATTAACTGCGTTTTCTGCTGCTGTTTTAGCCTGGCTGGCATAAGCTACTGCATTCTCACCACTGGCGACAGCACTATTAGCTAGTTCTACACTATTTACTGCAGCTTCCATTGCCTGATTATATAATTCCACTGCTAGATGGTAGTTTTCTTCAATTTGAGAAGCAAATTCTCCCAATTGATTTTTCTGCTCTAAATATATAGGTCTAACACCCATAATTATTCTACTATCATAATTAAATATCCATCCCTGTCCAAAAGAAAAACTTTCTTGCTGGAAGTTTTTATAAAAACGCACAACTTCTATAGCAGGGTCTATTAGATCAAAACTTATATCAGTACTTCTACTAACATATTCCCCTGTAGTATATTTAACTGGATCAATATCAAGACCACTATTATCTTCTAGATTTTCTTCATTTTCTTCTATATAATTCTCTTCACCTATCTCTTCTCCCTCAGTTAATGAATTATCAATATCATCACCTATAGGTTGAGTTTCGTCTGATATATCATTTACCTGACCATCAAGATCAACAGAATTTTCTTCCTCTAATTCAGATTCAATTGTATCTTGAAATGAATTATCACCTTCTTCTTGCCCACTATCAATATTATCTCCTGCTTCATTATATGAATCATCTGCTTCTCCTATATCACCTTCGGCTTCTTCATTGTTAATATTATTATTTTCTATACAGTCTTCTAAATTATTATAATCATCACTAGCATCTACAAGATCTGTTTCACCTTCTGTATAATCTGATTCTGCATTACTATATTCATCTTCACCTTCTCCATGTAATGCTTCTCCATCATCACATTCATTATTTGCATCCTCGTCATATCCTTGAGCTTCTTCTTCTAAAGTTGGATAGTATTCACCACAAGTAGAACAGGTTTCTCCTCTAGTATGTTTTACTGTGTTGGTTTTTGAATAACTACATTTACTACATCTTTCTTTGACTTCACAGTAGGACTTATCTTTTGATACCGTTGCTGAAATTATTACAAAGCTATGTGGTTGATTCTCTTTTATTATTTTATTAGTTGCTGGACATTTCGCCCCATGGGCAGTATATGAACACTCTTCATATATGATTACATCATGACCACTTTTGCCCTTAGACTCATACTCTCTTTTTACTTCAATAAATTCATGAGTTCCTGATTGACTTACGCTAGGTGGTCTTTTTATTCCACAATGTATGCATTGATGATATTCAAGTATATAATGAGTTTTTCCGCTTGACATAATTTCATATATCTTTTCATATTCACAGTCATGTTCACTTGTAAATATATATGTATTATTCTGATTAGATTCTTTATTGTGTTCATAATGAGTAGGATTTCCCCCACCATGATCACATTGATGCTCATGTACATCTTCACAAAATTCTTCAGAAATATGTATATGATCATGGTTACATGTATCATCATGATCACAAGCAAATACCGTTCCTCCCATATAAAATAGACTGATTATTGCTAATAAACAAAAAAATTTTTTCACCTTAAATCCTCCCTTTTGAAATTTATATTCAATATCTTGTGAATAATATAGCATAAGATAATTGATTAATCAATGACTTTTTTGGTAATATTTTATATAAATTTGTCGTATTTTCAATTATTATTACTATTTTTGGCATTAATTATAATAATATCTTAGTCTAGTCAAAATTTTACGTCGTATTTTCTTACATTTTCAATTAAAAAAGCACCTGCTAGATCACAATCTAGCAGGTGCTACAAAAACCTCTATTCAATTCCTAAAATCTCATATCCAGCTTCTTCTACAGCTTCTTTTAGCTTACTATCGTCAACATCGCCAATTAGAGTAACTACAGCATTATTATTAACTGCACTAACTTCAACTGCCTCTACACCAGAAACTTTTTCTAACTCATCTTTGACATGTGCTTCACAATGATGACAGGTCATTCCTTTAATTTTAATTGTTCTTTCCATCAAATCACTCCTTATTATATTTATAATAAGACTTAAATTAATAAAACTGTCATAATAATTTTATTAATCTTGTCTATGTATCAACAGATACCCCCGCGGAGTACTTGTCAATAATAGCATATTCTATTATATTTGTGAATCCGTATTTAGTATTCCATCTAGGAAAAGAATTTATTTCATATTTCAATTGATTTTGAAAAAATAATAAGTCTTTTTAACCATATTAAAACTAAATTACAGGAATTTAGTCTTTTTAGTAGTATATATATTATTAGTATAATATACTAAAAATATAGTAAAAAAAATTAGGAGGTATATAAAAATGAAAAAAACAATTATTACTGTATTAACTTTTGTCCTATTGGCTACTCCCATATTAGCTTCTGGAGGTATTAATTTTCTAGATGCCCCTGCACCTGAATTTTGGGTATACGAAAATTTCCAAATTCTAAATAATGCAGGTATATTGCGAGGTTATCCTGATATTACTTTTAAGGGACATGAAAGTGCAAGTCGTTATGAAATGGTTATGATGACAGCCCGTATATTCCAAACTTTAGAAGAAAAAATTGAAAGTGAAATTCAAGCAAATAATAAAGAATATTTAAATGAAGAAGAAATTAAAGAACTAATTGCTGCTTCTATTGATGACAGTGACGATCTTGATAAGGTTTATCAAGCCTTACAAGAACTTGAAAGAGAATTTAGCCAAGAACTTGAAATATACAATCTCCGTATTACAACACTTGAAGATAATTTCAACAATCTAAAGATAAGAATAAATGATTTAGAAGATATAAATCAAAAACAAAGTGAAAAAATAGACGAGCTTTCAAATGATTTAAGGACCTCACGTATGATATCATACATAGCTATTGCTCTAGGAATATCAAGCTTGTTATTTTAATCTTATATAATATAATTTAATGCTTGAAGTTTAGTTCAAAATAAACTTCAAGCATTTTTATTTTTACTGTAATTATATATTCAATGCCCAAATACTTTTATAACGCTTTTCAACAAACCATCTATGTTATGCTCTGATGCAACATCCTGCACATCAAAACCATGCTCTTTAGCAGCGTTAGCTGTAACAGGACCAATACATACTACCGGGATCTCTTGTATTATATCTAGATACTTTTCTGTAATATTACACAAATTTTCTACTGTGGAAGGACTAGTAAAGCAAATTAGATCTACTTTTCTTTCTGTAAAGAAAAGATCATATCTTTTACCTTGATGATCAGGCAAAGTAGTTCTATATATAGTTATTCTATCCACTTGATGACCGGCTTTACTAAGAGTATTAGACAGCTCTTTTCTTGCTAGATTTGATCCTGGTAATAATATTTTCTGCTCTTTCTCCATTTCCTTTATAAGGGTTTCAGCCAGCCCTTTAGCTGTACTCTCCTCAGTCTGAATATCACTATAAATACCTACTTTATTTAGTGACTGCTCTGTAGCAGGACCTATTGTAGCAATCTTTTTTTCTGTAAGACACCTGATATCAAGATTTAGCTCTTTCATAATAGCAAAAAAGTTATTAACTGTATTAGTACTGGTAAATAAGAGCCAGTCATATTCTTTTATTTTATAGAAATATTCTTTAATTCTGTCATCTATAATAGGGCCTTCTATCTTAATAGCAGGTAGAAAGAATGCTTCTCCACCTGAAGCCTCTATTTTACTGGCCATTTTGCTGTTTTCTTCTCTACTACGAGTAAGTAAAATCCGTTTCCCTGACAGTACGCCTTTTTCATACCAATTCAGTTCATCATAGAGCTTAACTACATCTCCAATTACTATTAATACTGGGGACTGGACTTCTTCTACTCTTGCCTTTTCAGCAATATTAGATAAATTACCAGAGATGATTTTCTGAGAAGCAGTTGTACCATAGTGAATAATGGCTACAGCTTTCTCTTTTGAGACGCCTTCTTGAATTAGATTCTTTGCTATACCTTCTAAATTCCTAAGTCCCATGACAATCACCATTGTTCCATCTATTCTGGCCAAATGTTCAAAATCCATGCTCTCCAGCTTATGTCCTGTAAAAACATGAAAAGAAGAACTTAAACCACGATGAGTTATAGGAATACCTGCATATGAGGCTGCAGCCAGGACTGAAGATATACCAGGAATTACTTTGAAATCTATACCAGCCTTTATAAGTTCCAGGGCTTCTTCCCCGCCTCGGCCGTAAACATAAGGGTCTCCACCTTTTAAACGTACTACCATTTTCCCATCCTTAGCAGCCTTTACTATCATCTGGTTTATTTCTTCCTGATTAAAAAAATGATTATCTGGCTCCTTACCAACATAGACCAAGCGGGCATCTTCTCGTGTAAATGTTAGGAGTGAAGGATTTGCTAAACGATCATAAAAAACAATATCAGCCTCTTCTAGTACTTCCCTTCCCCAACAAGTCATCAAGCGATAGTCTCCTGGACCAGCTCCAATTAGATAAACAGTTCCATTATCTTTAATGACTGTTTCACTATCCTGTATTATTTCCGTCTCTTTAACTACTTTTAATTTATCAGTCATTTTTATCATTTCCCTTAAGATCTTCAAGAATCTCGCTTCCACCATTTGATAAGAGCTCTTCAGCCAGCTCTTTTCCAGCCTCTTCTGACTTAAGCTCAAGTTGACTTATACTAAGACTATTTTCAAGATAGCCCTCGATTTCGATATCAAAATATCGTTCAATACTCAAATAAGATTCTCCATCAGCAGATGCCAGAAAGCCAAGCAATTTCAGCTGATCATCCAGAATCTGTCCATATACTCCAATAGGAAAATGGCAGTCTCCCCCCATAGCAGTTAAATAGGCCCTTTCAGCATGACTGGCTAAACGTGTTGGCAAATGATCTAATTCAGATAAAAGTTTCCTCAAATCATGATTTTCTCTAAGAACTTCTATCCCAAGGGTCCCCTGTCCAGCTGGTGGAACACAATTATTAGGAGAAAGATATGAAGTAATTAAATTATTAAGATTTAACCTATGAAGTCCAGCAGCTGCTAAAACAATCCCATCAAGACCTTTATCTCTCATCTTTTTTATCCTGGTATCTACATTGCCCCTAATATTTTCAAATTCTAATCCTGGCCAATTATTCTTAATCTGTACCTGACGCCTCAAACTACCACTCCCTAAAATAGAGCCAGCAGCTAAATTGTCTATGGAATAGTCTTCTCTGGAAATGAGAATATCTCGGGGATCTTCCCTTTCAGGATAGCAGGCTAAAACAAAATCTTCTGCTAGTTTAGCAGGCATATCCTTCAGGCTATGTATAGCGATATCTACTTCACCATCTAACAATGCCTGTTCAATTTCTTTTATAAAGATATTCTTACCTCCAATCTCCCTTAGAGGCTTATCAAGAATTTTATCACCTTTTGTCTTAATCATCTTTATTCTAATCTCCAGCTCAGCATTAATCTTTTCAATCTCTTTAATAAACAATTTACTCTGAGCCACAGCCAGCTTACTCCCTCTTGTACCAACTACTATCTTTCTCATATGTCCTCCCTCCATTGAATCACTTACTGTTAGACTCCTATATTAAATATAGTTATCAGTCTAACAAAGTGGAAAAAGTATCTATAAACTCTTCACACTTATTTTCCTTCGCCACTTCCTTTAAGTTTAAAATAATCTTATTAAACAATTCTTTTTCAAGCCTTTTGGAATATTTATCTATTTCTTCTTTTTCGTCTTGATCAAGATCTAATTTCTCAAAAAGAATTTGATTTTCTTTTTTAATAATATCTAGATTAGTCTCTTTTATTTTTTTAATTAGTGGTACTACTTCCTGCCAGCTATACCATTCTTCGATTTTAGCAATCTCCTTTTCAAGCAATTCTTTTGCTTTTTCTGCTTCCTGTTGGCGAAATTGCTTATTTTCCTTGACTTTCTCCACCAGCATATCTATATTATATAAGTCAATTTGATTATATTTTGCCAGTGCTGGATCTATATCACGAGGGACCCCTAAATCGAAGATAGATAGCTTTTTCTCTTTATAATATTTTGCAAATTCATCTTCTTTTAAAATATAATGAGGTGAACTAGTTGAACTAATAATAATATCAACTTTTGCTGCAAGTTCATGTATCCTATCATAAGAAACGATATTCAAATCATCAAAGTAATCAGAAACCTTAACAAGTTTACCGTGAGTCCTGTTGGTAGCATATATTTTAGATACTCCTCTTTCCTGTAGAAGTTCCAGTACTATTCTACTCATCTTGCCGACTCCAATAACCAATATCTTTTTGTTGTTGAGATTTGCAAAAGAATTCTCAATATATTTTACACAAACTGAGCTTAGAGAAAGATTTTTTTCAGAAAGACCAGTTATATGCCTGATTTCTTTAGCAGATGCTATAGCCTTTTGAAATAATTTATTAATATATCTATCACTTGCCTCATTGTCACGTGCAAGTTGCAATGCGTACTTAACCTGCCCCAGGATCTGTTGTTCTCCAATTACCTGTGACAACAAACCAGCTGTCAAATAAAAAAGATGTTCAAAAAATTTATCTCTTTTCTTATAAACAGCATAATCCTCTAATTCCTGATAACTTACAGAAAAAAGTTTTTTCATTATTTCAAATATGTCTTCACGTACCTGTCTATAATCCATTAGATTATTTACAGTAAAATATATCTCAGTTCTATTACAGGTCGAAAGCATAAGAGAACCTTGAATTAAGGGATTATCCTTTAATAATTGATATCCTTTTATATAATCCTTAGAGTTAAACTTAATTCTTTCTCTAAACTCCAGAGGGGTATTCTCATAATTAAAAGTAATTAAACCTGGGTGCATATAATTGTGCCTCCCTCTTTCCTCAAATAGTTTTACTAAGATCTACCCTCAGTATGATTAATTATAATTAATCATTAAAGATTTAGCTCTCTTGCTAAATCTTTGGCATAATAAGTAATAATGATATCAGCTCCAGCTCTTTTAATTGAAGTAAGTACCTCAATCATCATTGCTTTTTCATCACAAAGTCCTTCTTTAGCTGCCATCTTTATCATTGCATACTCTCCGCTTACACTATAGGCTGCTACTGGCAAATTACTCTTTGCTTTAAGCTGTTGGATAATATCCAGATAGGACAGAGCAGGTTTCACCATCAAAATATCTGCTCCTTCTTCTTCATCAAGCTTTATCTCTCTTATAGCTTCCCTGCTATTGGCAAAATCCATTTGATAGCTAGTACGATCACCAAATTGTGGAGCAGAATGAGCAGCTTCACGAAATGGCCCATAAAATGCTGAGGCATATTTCACACTATAACTCATGATAGCTGTATTTTTAAACCCTTCAGCATCTAGGCTTCTACGAATAGCAGCTACTCTACCATCCATCATATCTGACGGTGCCACTATATCTACCCCTGCCCGGGCATGTGATAAGGCAATTTGCGATAAGACATCTAGAGTATGATCATTATCAATATTTTCATCCTTTATTATTCCACAGTGACCATGATCTGTATAGCCACAAAGACATATATCTGATATCACCAATAAATCTGGATATTCTTCTTTTATTTTTCTAATAGCCTTTTGTACTATACCTTGATCTGAATATGCTAGGCTACCCACTTCATCTTTTTCAGCAGGTATTCCAAATAATAGGATGCCTTTAATGCCTAAATTATAAATTTCTTCAATCTCTTTTAATAAAAGGTCAATTGATAGATGATAACAGCCAGGTAAAGACTCTATTTCTTCCTTTACTCCACTTCCATTTACCACAAAAAGTGGATAAATCAAATCATCAATACCTAGCTGATTTTCTCTAACTAAAGACCTAATTCCCTTATTAGTCCTTAATCTCCTGGGACGATTCAGCATTTTTACTTCCCCTTTCATATACAAGTTCTGCCATTTTTATTAACAAGTCTTTTCTCAACTTAGGGTCTTTAACTTTATCTTTTATATATTCTCTTAGTACTCCTAATTCTTTTAGATAATCTTCATATTCGCTACCAAAAGTACTTTCTAGTTCTCTTCTGATAATACCAGCCAGGGCAGGGCTTTTCCCAGATGTAGAAATAGCTATTTGTAGGTCCTTTCGATTCACGATAGCTGGTACAATAAATTGACATAATTCTATTTGATCAACAGCATTAAAAAGAGCACCTTCTTCTTTGGCATCAGCAGCGATTTTTTTATTAAGCTGATAATCATCAGTGGCTGCAATGACCATAAACTTATTCTTAATATATTTTTTTTGATAATCTTTTTTTATCAGCTTTTCATCTGGAATTATTTGATAAAAGTCCTCATCTATATCTGAACTTAAAATTTCTACCTCTGCTCCATATTCCATTAATTTTTTTGCTTTTTTCAGGGCAATCTTACCTGCCCCAACAATTAAACAGGGTTTTTCTTCTATATTAATAAATAACGGATAATAGATAATATCTCCCCTTTCTTGCACATTTAAAAATTAATCTAAAGTAATTATCCTATATTAATTTAAATGAATCATCTCCATAACCTTTAGTATTTTTCATAGAATACTTTGATATTAACTGAATGACATTTAAAAAGTCTCCAGTTACGACTGATTGAAAGAAGCTTGGGTTACAAAATCTTTGTTTGAACGTAACGTAGTGAAGTGAGTTTAGATTTTGTTGCTTTTTGATTGAAGGAGCTAACTGGCTACATTAATGTCAAAACAGTAGTGCTCTGGAGTAGAATTAGACTTTTTCATGAATGAAGTAATAGCAAAATATTCAGGCATATTTCACTAACTAATAAGGAGAATAACCATTTAGATTAACTTTCAAAGAAGTATCTCATGCTGGTCTTTTTTAACTCTTCAGTACTATATAATATCCTATAATCCTTAATTCCGGTTTTAAGTGAAATCTCCTGAGCAATACCTTCAACCTCTAATTTACTTTGTCCATGAATCATAGTAAAAAAATTATAAGGCCAATCAGGATAGGTAACACGTTCATAAACATGACTTATTTCTTGATAGTCAAGCACTAAACTAGCTAATTCTTCTATACGATTAGCAGGCACTATCCAGGCACCCATGCCATTATATTTATAGCCGGCTTTGCGATGATATAAGATAGCACCCATACGTCGTAATATACCTTTGTCTTTTAATATATTTAATCTTAATAATAGTTCCTCTTCACTTATTCCTAAATCATCAGCCAGCTTTTTATAGGGGCGTTCAATTAAAGGTAGGTCATCCTGAACTGCTTTAATGATTCTTTTATCCAATTGACTAAGCTCTAGATTCATCATGAACCTCCTTAGCTAAATTCAGTTTAACTCCCAATTTAAAGAATTCTTTTGCCGGCAAGTTTCTTAATACTTCTATACCTTCAATTTTTTCAATTTCGGATAACTGTTTATCTAAACTTTCTTGATTGGAAGCAATTAAGGTAAACCAAAGATTAAATTTGTGATTACGTCGATAATTGTGAGTTACCCCTGGATATTGGTTAATCTTTTCTGCTACATTATAAAATTCCTCATCAGCCACCTTTACAGCCACTAAAGTACTAATATATCCTAATTTTTTTGAACTAAAAATTCCTCCTAATCTTCGAATATAAGATGAATCCTTTAATATTTTAAGTCTCTCAATAACTTCCCTTGCGCTTATGCCTAATTTTTCTCCTAATTGCTGATAAGGATTACTTAGTATTGGAAATTCTCTTTGAGCCATAGTCAATAATTTCTTATCTATATCATCTAATCTTTTTTTATTTGAATTATCTATTGTTCTTCTCAACTACAAGCACCCCTATGACACCAGGGTTCTTCTGCCATATAATCTCCATTAGAATAATAATAAGCTCTAGCGCGACAGCCACCACAAATATTTATATGATTACAGTCACCACAATTCCCTTTATAATCCATTGTTCTTAAATCTTTAAAAATTTCAGCTTCAGACCATATTTTAGAAAAAGGTATTTCTCGAATATTACCTACTTTAACAGGTAGATAAGGACAGATATGAACATCTCCATTGGGTAAAATACAGCAATAAGCTGTACCTGCTATACATCCTCTAGAATATCTCATTTTCATTTCTTTTTCTTTAGCCACTACCATAAACTGTGGAGCACAGGTTGGCTTTAATTCAATTTCAACATCTTTTTGTTTTTCCATAATTCTATCAATCATTTGATGATATCTTTTGGCTCTGATAGAATCTTGCTCAATTTCCTTTCCTCTACCAGTTGGTACCAGAAAGAACGGATGATGGGCTTTTACTCCTAAATCTATCACAAAATCAGTAATATCTTCAAATTCATCATAATTTATATCAGTAATTGTTGTGTTAATCTGTACCCTTATCCCTGCCTCAATGCAATTTTTTATCCCACTTACAGCTTGCTGCCAGGCACCTTTTAGCTGTCTAAATTCATCATGTACTTCAGGCTTAACACTATCTAAACTAATCCCCATCCCTGCTGTACCAGCCACTTTCAATTTATGTGCTACTTCCTTAGTAATAAACATCCCATTACTTCCAAAGACCGGACGCATCCCTAAACTGGCTGCATGTTCCACTAATTGATATATATCATCCCTTAATAATGGCTCCCCTCCACTAAAAATCATGATCTTAAAACCAGCTTTGGCAATTTCATTTAGTAAGCTCTTACCTTCAGCAGTAGTCAATTCATCCTTTTCTCTCTTTTTGGGTCCGGAGTCACGATAACAGTGCTTACAATATAGATTACATTCTTTCGTAGTATTCCAGGAAATAATCATATTTTAAGCCTCCTTAAGACTATCAGCTAAGCCAATCTCATTATCCCTAAGATAACAAGCGGGATCTTCATGCCAGAAATCCCCATGAATTGCTTCAGCTCTGGCTCTAAAGTTACCATTACATATATTAAGCCATTTACAGTTGCTACAACGGCCTTTTAATAAGCTCTTACGATCCTTTAAAGCTGTTAAAATATCATTTTCTGAACTATCTGTCCAGATGTCTTTAAACTTTCTTTTTTTAACATTGCCAAAGCTATGATTTTGAGTAAATTGATCTGGATGTACATTACCTTCCCAATCTACATTAGCAATTGCAATCCCTGTTCTATTTCCACCATTTCTATCAAGTAATTCTAGAATTTCTTCTGCTTTAGCTGGATCTCTCTCCTTCATCTTTAGATAGAGATAAATACCATCTGCATGGTTGGCTACTGTTAAGATTTCCTTATCCAGTCCTCTTTCTTGAAAATCAATAGTTCTATCTATGATTAGATCCAGAACCTCCCTTGTTTCTTCCAGGGAAATATCATCTTTTACAATATCACTGCCACGACCTGAATACACTAAATGATAGAAACAAACACGAGATATCTTTTCTTTTTCTATCATATCAAAGATATCATTTATTTCTTGATAATTATGACGATTGATAGTAAAACGCAGACCTACCTTTTGTCCTATTTCTAAACAGTTACGAATACCTTCTAAGGCTAGTTTAAAAGCACCTTTCTTTCCACGAAATCTATCATTAGTCAACTCCATTCCATCCAGACTAATACCTACATAACCTACCCCTATATCCTTTAGTTTAGAGGCAATATCTTTAGTAATAAGAGTTCCATTAGTGGATATAGTTGCTCTTATTCCTTTTCCAACAGTATATTCAAGGATTTGTAATATATCCTCACGAATTAAGGGTTCTCCACCTGAGAATAATAAAACAGGCACATTAAATTCAGCCAGGTCATCAATAAACTTTTTTGCTTCAGCAGTGCTTAACTCTCCACTATATTTTTTCTTTTCGGAATTAGAATAACAGTGAATACAAGACAAATTGCAAGTCCTGGTCATATTCCACACTACAACTGGACCCTTATTTTTTCTCGTTCCATGATATTGTTGTTTTGAATCCTTGCTGTATCGTAACTTGTCCCCATATTTTTCTTTGCCACCTAATAATCTGGATATTCCAATCATAATTAGCTCCGCCCCTTTGCCCATATCATAATATAAATAATTTCTATTCAACTTAAACTCCAATAATGAATCAATCAGTAATTAATCAACTAAGAAATTACTTAATAATATCAAAAACTTCTTCATATACTTCTAGAGTTCTATCAAGATCTTCTTTTTGATGTGCCAGGGACAAAAAGCTTGCTTCAAAGGGTGAAGGAGCCAGATATATTCCTCTATCCAGCATTGCTATAAAAAATTTCTCAAATAAATTTCGGTCTGCACTGGAAGCATTATGATAATTCTTTACTTTTTCATCTATGCCAAAAAACAGTGTGAAAAGTCCAGTAGAACTATTGACTACAATACTTAAGTTTTTATCAGATATAAGTTTCTTAATATTATTAACTAGGTAATCTGTCTTTTCTTCTAATTGCGTATAAACTCCTTGCTGCCCTAATTTCTTAAGAATAGTAATGCCAGCAGTCATTGCCAGTGGATTTCCAGACAATGTTCCAGCTTGATATACAGGTCCATCTGGAGCAATATGATCCATGATTTCTTTTTTACCTCCATAAGCTCCTACAGGTAAACCACCTCCTATTATTTTACCAAGACAGGTTAAATCAGGAGTAACCTTATATAATTCCTGGGCACCACCATAAGCAAGCCTGAAACCTGAAATAACTTCATCAAAAATCAAAAGACTTTGATATTTACTGGTTATTTCTCTAACTTGCTCCAGGTACTTTTCTTCTGGTAAAATAACCCCCATATTGGCTGGAATAGGTTCCATTACTATAGCAGCAATATCTTCTGGATATTTTTCGTAAGCCTCTTCTACTGCCTTTATATTATTATAAGGAAGGGTTATTGTCTCTTCAGCAAAAGACAGTGGAACACCAGCAGAATTAGGTTTTGATAAAGTAGCTAGTCCAGAACCTGCTTCTACCAATAAACTATCACTATGGCCATGATAACAACCGGTCATTTTTATAATTTTATTTCTGCCTGTATAACCCCTTGCTAAACGAATAGCACTCATCAAAGCCTCAGTACCTGAATTAACCATCCTGACTTTTTCTATGGAAGGTACTGCCTTCACTACCAATTCTGCCATTTCACATTCCAAATCAGTCGGGGCACCAAAACTACTTCCATTATTAATAGCATTTTGTAGGGCTGAAACTACTTCAGGGTCAGCATGTCCAGTAATTAAGGGACCCCAAGACATCACATAATCTATGTATTTATTATTGTCTTGATCATAAATATAAGGGCCCTGGCCTTTTTTAATAAAAGGAGGATCAATAGATAGATTCTTAAAGGCTCGAACAGGACTATTTACTCCAGCAGGTATGTATTTTTTTGATTTTTCATATAGAAATTCAGATTTTTCACGATTCACTTTATCACCCTTTCATTAATATATATCTATTATAATATTATTTGCATCTATTATCCAGTATTAACATTTTGATTTAGAAGAATACCCTTTTTAAAAAGATAAAAAGAAAACCGCTTTATAAACCTATAAGCGGCCAATAGTATCTTAATACTAATATATATACACCCCAACCAATTACATTCATCACGATGCCCCAGAGTATTGCGTCCTGTATTTTATAATAGCCAGAAGAAAAAGCGATAGCATTTGGTGGGCTTCCCATAGGTAACATGAAAGCCAGCCCTCCGTTTAGTGCAACTGTTAAGGTAACTATTACAGGATTTATATCATATAAGCCAGCAAAACTATAAGCCAGTGGTAATACAATAGCTACTGCTGCTACATTGCTGACAGATTCAGTGAGTAGAATGGTAAACAAGGCCAAAAGAATTAAAAATACAAAAGATGATATCCCTATATTTGAGAAAAAAGTTTTAGAAATCCAATTAATCACACTGGTCTCTGCAAGGGTTGTAGCAAGTGCGATTGCCCCACCATACATCAAGATTATTTCCCAGTTAACATAATCTTCTATCTGCTCCCATTTTACAATTCTCAGAATAAATATAAATGAACCTCCTAGAATTGCTGTTACAGAGATATGTATCACATTAGATAGAAATAACCAGGCAAATAAGACTAATATTAAAATAAAACTTAACTTTCTCTCTTCTTTTGATAGCTTCTTTTTTATATCAACATTATTTTTAAATTTCTCGTAAGCACCATTCATAGTTTTTAAATCTAATTTAAATACTTTTAAAATCATAAAGCAATATATTATTACCATAAAAAATGGAATTGGCCAGGAATATTTTATCCACTCTAAAAAGCCAATACTTATTCCAAAGTTTGTTTCAAGTAAACCTGCAGCTAATAAAGCTCTGGCCCCTCCTAAATATGTTGTCAATCCACCTATAATAGTACCCCAGGCCATAGATATAAAAAGAAATTTTCCGTAAACACTTTTTAAAGGTTTTAAATCCAGAGCCTCTGCAATCTCGTGTACGATAGGAAACATCAATGCTGCAACTGCATGTTCTGGCATCAAACAGGCCATCAAAGCAGAAGATACAAAAACACCCATCAACATTCTTTTAGGAGACTTTCCAAATAAGATAATCAACTTAAAAGAAATTCTAGAACCCAATCCTGTTTTAAAAAGGGCTGCCGCTATTATCAGTGCTCCAAGAATAAAAAATATTGCTTGATTACCAAAAAGAGCAAAGGTATCCGCAGAACTCTGAATACCTAATATAGGGATTAAAGCCATACCCAGTAATGCAGTAATTGATAAGGGAATAACATGACTTATCCAAAGACTAATACATAGTATAAAGACAGCCAATGCCCTTTTTCCTTCGATCGTTAAACCATTTGGAAGAGGTAAAAACAAAATTAATAAAGATAAAATTATTCCTATAATAACAATTAATCTTTTACAATATTTAAACATACTAATTTCTCCTTTTCAAAGATTAAACTGCTACCAGGTGAAAGAAGGGACTAGTCGTTTAATCTATCAATTCAAAGATTTTATTGACACATTCCTCTACTGTCAATTTATCAGTATCCAAAACAAGAAATGGGTCTATTGGTTCTTCATAAGGTGCAGAAACTCCAGTAAAATCTTTAATTTCTCCTGCCAGGGCCTTTTTGTATAAGCCCTTTGGATCACGTTTCTGACAGGTTTCTATATCTGCTTTCACATATATTTCTTTAAAAAATTCATCTCCAATAGAATTACGGGCAAGTTCCCTGGATTCTTTGTAAGGAGTGATAAATGAAGCAAGGGTAATAATACCAGCATCTCTAAAAAGCGCTGCTACTTCTGCTATTCTCCGAATATTTTCTTTTCTATCTTGTGAAGAAAATCCCAAGTCGCTATTTAAGCCATGTCTGATATTATCTCCATCCAGACGATAAGTAGTTTTCCCTTTTTCCAGTAAAGCCTTTTCCAGTTCTACAGCTATAGTTGACTTCCCTGAAGCCGAAAGTCCGGTAAACCATAAAACTATACCTTTTTGCCCTAAATTTTCACACCTATCCTGATATGATACCTTTCCATTATGCCAGACAATATTATTATTAAGCTTTTTCTCTACCATGGTTTAAAGATAATCCCCCTCTCCTGTAAAAGCTCTTTTATTCTATTTGCCGAATCCTGATCACTTTTATAATCAGTAATATGCAAATCACAATCGATATCTTTACTAATCTTATCTCCAAGCCAGACTATCTCCATATCATGAGAATTGACTGCTGTTTTGATAAGATCAAGATCACTAGTATTCAATTCCACGGCTGTCACAATTAAAATTGCACCAGCATCTAACATCAGATTGGAAACTTCTGCAAGCCTTCGAAAATGTTCTTCACGGTGATTATTAGCACCATTCTTAATATCAGCATCTACACCATAAAGAAGATTTCCTATTCCAAGAAAATAAACTATTTTCCCATCATCAAAAAGCATTTTCTCTAGTGCTTTGGCCGTTGGCTTTTTACCAACGTCTTCTTGCCCACTTATTATAATCAATGATGGTTTTTGATTATACTTTTCGGCTCTTTCATCCCTGGCAATTCTACTTTTTTGCCATTTATAATTTCTACGTATAACCTTTTCTCGAACCCAGCTTTGACTATCAGATAAAGCCTCCTGAATAATTCCTCCACCAGCAATTTCAAAATCATCAACAATTACAAAACGACTTGTTTCTTCCAGTTGACCTGCTAAATCAAAGGCAATGGCTTTATCCATTTTCAAAACACATTCTGCAACATCATGCCTTCCAATTTCACTTCTATTTTCTTCTTGATTAAGGTTAGAGGCATCAATTACACGCTCAAGCTCTTCGAGACGAACTTTAGTCTTAACCGTACCTAACTTAAGATAATACTCTTTACCTTTTTCCATAGGCTTTTTGCCTAACCAGAATATACTAACCCTAACACGGGAAGTACACTCAGGTTTCTCTTCTCCTACTTTACTAAGTAATTCCCCTCTGGTGATATAGATTTGTTCCTTTAAAGTAATACCTGTTGCTTTACCCACAGCAACTGATTTCTGATGGGGTTCATTAAAACCCTCAATACTTTTAACAGTACTTTTTTTACCTGAAGGATAAAATACTACCTCATCACCAATTTTAAGCTCCCCTGAGATAACTGAACCTGCTACAATACGTCTATTATCTCCACCCTTTGTAAACTTATATATATCCTGTACTGGCATTCTAAATGCTTTATCGATAGTTAATTTATCATTTTCAAAACTATCTAATTGCTCTAAAACAGTCTTTCCCTGATACCAGGTCATATTTTCTGATTTACTGGCAATATTGTCACCTTTCATGCCACTTACAGGAATAAAAGCCAGAGGATTTATGTCTATTTTCTTTAAAAACGCCCTAAATTCCCTTTCTATTTTCTGGTAGCTACTGTAATTATATGCAATTAAGTCCATTTTGTTAACTAATACTGCAATTTGCTTTATTCCCAGCATTGATAGCATATAGGCATGGCGACGGGAATTTTCCTGTACACCTTCATCTGCATCAATTACCAATAAAGCAGCTTCAGCCCTAGCTGCCCCAGTAACCATATTTTTAAGAAATTCAATATGTCCTGGAGCATCCAAAATTATATACTTACGATGGTTAGTATTAAAAAATATTCTGGCTGAATCAATAGTAATTCCTTGTGCTTGCTCGTCTTTTAAAGCATCAAGTAAAAAAGCATACTCAAATGGCTTGGAATTACGTCGACACTTTTCTTTCACCTGCTCTAATTTACCTTCTGGTAAAGAATTAGTATCAGCCAGCAATCTCCCAATTACTGTACTCTTACCGTGATCAACATGACCGGCTATAACCAGCTTTAAGTTATTATCTTTTTGTATTTTGCTTTTATCTTCAAATGAAATATTGTCGTTTTTTGACTGAATATTGCCAATACTCAAATTATTAAACATTAAATACTCACTCCTCCCTATTTAATCCCTGTGGAAATTTTTCTATTTTCAAAAATTCTATTTAAAAAGTCTGTAATCTCTTAAAGTTCCAGGTTGTTAATTTTAATTTTTTAAGGCCTTATGGTTTATGATTTTTCCAAAAGTTCTAAGCTCCTACTTCTAGATCACATATAACCATCTTTACGAAGTTCTTCAAGTCCTCCACCATCTTCTTTATCCTGCTCGCGACCAGAGCGTTCCGCAATATTGGAAAACTTACCTGTCTTCAATTCCTCTATTATATCTTTTACATTCTTAGCATCAGATTCAACTGGCGAAGTACAGGGAGCACAACCTAAAGAGCGATATCTTTTTCCATCTCCCTGATCAAAATATAGTGATACCATAGGGATTTTTTCTCTCTCAATGTATTCCCAGATATCCAATTCTGTCCAATCCAATAAAGGATGTATCCTTACATGTGTCCCTGGAGCAAAATCTGTTTTGTATTGATCCCAAAATTCAGGAGGTTGTTCTCCAATATCCCAATCATTGTTCTGATCCCGTGGTGAAAAATATCTTTCTTTTGAGCGTGAACCTTCTTCATCAGCCCTTACCCCTACTATTACACCTGTATAGGGTTCTGAATCTTTTTCTACCTCATATTTACCGCTATCATGATTTATACGATAACGAGGCCAGCTACCATTAAGGGTATTACGCAAAGCCTCACTTTTTAGTTGTTTACAACATTGAATTCTATTAAGATTACCATCAGGAAAGGTACTCTTAGTTTCTAAAGCCTGACCATTTTCGCCATATATCATATCTAGTTCCCATTCCATTGCTAAATTGTCCCTATGTTCAATCATTTCAGGTATCTGATAGTTGGTATCAATATGAACCAATGGTAAGGGAACATGGCCGAAAAAAGCCTTTCTAGCCAGCCATAGCATAACCGTGCTATCCTTACCTATTGACCACAACATACATAAGTTATTAAACTGGCTATATGCTTCTCTTAAAATATGAATACTTCTGTTTTCTAATTTTTGTAAATGATCCATCAAAAAAGCCTCCTCTACTACTAATAACCCTATTTACTCGTACAATTACTTTTCGATAGTAATTTTAACTTCTCTATAAGCATTATCCTTTATTATAAAACCTTTAAAATCTATAGCTGCTAAATTTTCTAAAGATACAATCACATATACTGCATCAGGATAATGAGCCATATCAATATCCTTTAAGGATGGTCGGGCTGGACTGTGAGGATGAGAATGAAAAATAGCGATTAATTCTGTGTCATTCTCTCTGATATCCTTAAAAACCTCAAATTGTTCCTCAGGCTCCATTAAATACTCCTCAGCGCTAGCAGCAGTATTTTTCATAAGATATACTTTAGCTGTTTTATATGAGTCTTCTTCCTTAGTACCTGCAATAATTCCACAAACTTCAAGGGGTTTCCCCTTCAAACTATAATCAACAATCATTTGATAATCATCTTTGCTTATATATAAATTTTCAATCATTTTTTTCTTCCTTTCTTCTATATTAAATCCTTTTCACCTTGCTTTCATAAATAATTATAAGGAACATTTAAAACGAAGCACCCTGGGGCACTCCCAATCTAAGCAAAACAGTACAAGAACATTAATGTTGCAGGGTGGAATGTACTTAATTAGGAAAAGGCTGTTTTTTTGTTTGACTGCAAGGAGTTTAAAACAGCCCCTAATTAAGTACATGTAGCCCGTTAACGGAGTTTTTGTGACGTTAATTAATTATGAAAGCTAATTACCCATGAAGCTGACAGGAAATCTCATATTCCATTAATTCTGTGATACTTGGATTATCTCCACAAACAGGACAATCAGCATTTTTCTTAAGATCTACTTTTCTAAAAGACATATCTAATGCATCATAGATTAGAATTTTCCCAATCAAAGGAGTACCTATTCCAGTTATTAGCTTAATAACTTCTGTTGCCTGAATTGTTCCTATAGTTCCAGCAATAGCTCCTAGAACTCCAGCCTGTTGACAGGATGGAATAGTCCCTTCAGCTGGTGGATTTGTAAATACACATCGATAACATGGACCTTCTCCAGGTTTAATAGTCATAACCTGACCCTCAAACCTTAGGATTCCTGCCTCAACAAGAGTTTTTCCTTTCATTACACAGGCATCATTAAGTAGATACCTTGTAGGGAAATTATCTACTCCATCAACTATAATGTCATATTCATCTATTATATCCATGATATTTTCTTTATTAAGATAGGTATTGTATGTTTTTACATCTACATGTGGATTGATGCTTCTTAAAGTTTCAGCAGCAGACTCAACCTTTGGCTTGTCAAGATCAGCAGTAGTATGAATAACCTGACGTTGTAAATTACTAAGATCAACTACATCACTATCAATCAAACCTAATTTTCCGACACCAGCAGCAGCCAGATACAAAGAAACAGGTGAGCCAAGCCCACCTGCACCTACAACAAGAACAGAAGCTTCCTTAATTTTTTGCTGGCCAGTACCACCTATATCTTTTAGAATAATATGCCTGCTATAACGTTCGATCTCTTCTTCACTAAAATCAAAAGACCCTCCACCCATAAAGAAGATAACTTCTAATTGATCATTCTCATTCAGGATAGTTTTTTCAAGATCACCTTTATCCAGGATATTATCATTTAGTTTAACAACTGCCACCTCAGGATTGATATCTTGCTTTTTAAGTAAATCCAGAACACTACTCTTTTCTTCAATTGTTTGCGCCTTATCATTAACCTTGATATTAATTTCCGCCATTATAATCACCCTTCTTTTTGTTATATATATTTTTCCAATCTATATTTTATAATTTGGTAGCTTAGCTATATACTTATTGAACATTAAAAAAAGCTTCACCCCCCCATGGAAGTCTATGAATGTTTTACAAAACATTGTGCCAAAATAAGTAAGCTTTATTAGTTTGTTTTGTAATTCATAGACTGGAAGAGGAGTTGGTAATTAGCTTTTTTCTGTGAAAGAAGTTATAGCTAAGCTCCCCCTTTTGTAGTTTTTATATTTACCTTGCTAAATGATATTCCTTATAATTTCCGCTTTGGTTTTTAATTACCCATACTATTTCATTTTTCTTAACCTCTGCCAGCAAATTAGCACCCTTTCCCCCTATTTCTTCCGGGAGATATATTTCTATAGCATTCTGAGGACAGGCTTTTACACAAGCTGCACAATCCCAGCAATCAGATTTGTTTTCAATTACTGCTTTTTCATTTTTCCTTTTTATTAAATTTCCAGGACAAATCCTTTCACAACGCCCTTCTTTACGCTTCGGACATCCATTACAGCTATTTTCATTTATGTTTATACTCATCCCATAACACTCCTTTGAAACTTTTTTAATCTTCTTTTTAAAATTAAAATTGTTAGAAAAGATAGTAAAGCTAATTTGTTCTTTAAGTAAGTTCTTTTTAATCCCTAGTAATTTGATAGGAATATATATGTTTATCAGATTTATGGATATTATATATCTTATAACCAAGTTTGTCAATAGGTTTTATGGGATTTCATAAAAGATTTTACAAAAAAACAGTATCTTTACTATCTATAATACTCTAGCCTAGATACTGCACTTATTATTTTTTACTTCAAAGATTGATAATCTCGCTCAATTATTTTAATCTTTTTACTATCTGTATCAATTACAGAGTTAATAAACTTGAGCCAGTCTTCCTTTCTTTCCGGATAATCAATTCTCGTCTGATAAGCTGGCCAACGTGTTTCTTTACGATAGATAAGATGCTCAACAAGAACCCTGGCAACTTCAATTCTATCAATCACCTCATGTGCCAGCATTAATTGATGATGATTCTCAGCTACAATATGATCAGCCTGTTTCTTAAGTTCCTTCAATAATATTCTGGCCTCTTTTAAAGTCTCTTCTTCTAATTCATAAGATTTGCTTTTGCCTCCAGCATATTCTTCCATTATATCCTGGAGTTTATTTTCTAATTCTTCTACTGTAATACCATCAGTATGTTTTAATGGCCTGATAACCCTGTTATATTCTTCCTTAATCATACTATCCTGTATATCATCAACAAAATCACTCTCTCTAGAATATTTGATTGCATTTATTACAGCTGTCTCTCCTTCAACAAAAGCACCTGTTACATATTTCTTGGGTGCCCCCCCTGCTACATCACCTGCAGCAAAAAGACCTGGCAAAGTAGTCTGCCTGTTTTTATCAATCCAATATCCAGCCTGGCAATGTCCACCAACTATATATGGTTCTGTGCCTTCTATTTCTACTTTTATATTATCAGTACTAATTCCCTGTTCTTCCCACTGCAAAACTATTCCAGGACACATACCTAAAAGGGACCGCTTTAGTTCTTCTCCTTCTTCTTTACTTATATTATTCAAATTAAGAAAGCAAGGACCTTTTCCTGCTTTTTCTTCCTGAACAGTTGCATAAAGACGTATTGGAGTATTAATTTTATCATATTTTTTTAAGTACTCTTCTCCGTTAGAGTTCACCTGTTTAGCACCTGCAAAAGCAAAACTACCTGTTGGAGCCAGCACATCTTTAACCCTTAAAGCTACAAATCTCATTTCAAAGGTAGTCATCTCAGCACCAGCTCTAATACCCATTGCATAACCTGCACCGGTATTAAAAGGAGAATACCACATTTTATGTCTGGCCTGACCTGAATTATTGGGTCTATAGATACCAGCAGCCCCACCTGTTGCACAAATAACAGCCTTTGCCTTAATTACATAGAATATTCCATCGCGAAGGTTAAAGGCATAAGAACCTCGAACTGCACCATCCTGTATAATATAGTTAGTAGCTACTGTCCGATTAAGTACTTCCACCCTACTTTTCCTAACCTTATTTGCCAGGATAGGTTTGAAATTTTCTCCATCAATTTTTATACTCCGAGGTCCACGGGCTAAATAATTTCCGTCTTCATCTTTATGAATAGGAAGACCCCATTCTTCTACCTTTTGGGTTACCCTATTTAAACCCTGACCAATGCTATAAACTAAATCATCTCTAACCAGACCATTAGAATCCCTTTTTACATAATCAAGATATTTTTCTGGAGTTTGACCTGGAGTCAGATAGGCATTTATGGCATTTATACCGGCTGCCAGACATCCACTACGATCAATATGGGCTTTTTCTATTATAGTAACATCAAAATCAGGGGCATACTCTTTAGCCATTATTCCAGCGAAAGAGCCAGCAGCTCCTCCACCAATAATTAATATATCTGTATTTTTCTCGCTAATTTCCACTACTCACACCTCCCCTATATTTTCTTATATTCTTATAAAGTGAGTTTTGCATAATACCTTATATAGTAGATAGTGCCTGTTTAAAATCTTTAATAATATCATCAGCATTCTCAATACCCACTGAAACCCTGATAAGTCCAGGACTTACACCTAATGCTTCCCTTTCTTCTTCACTGAGATTACAGTAAATAGTTGAAGCTGGATGTATTACAAGAGTCCTTATATCTCCAATATTAGCAAGATTTTTAGCTAACTTTAGTGAATTAATCAAATTAAAACTAGCCTCCTGATTTTCCAACTCAAAGGTCAGGATTCCACCATATTTATCTCCAAATTGCTTCCTGGCAAGTTGATGTTGAGGGTGTTTTTCAAGACCAGGATAATTAACCTTAAGGGGAAGATCTTCATCATCCAGAAATTTAGCTAATTTCATAGCATTATCACAATGTTTTTCCATTCGAAGAGCAAGAGTATCTAAACCTAGCATATTATATGAAGCATTAAAAGGACTTGTGCATACACCTAAATTTCTAAAAATATCTTGCCTTATTTTTGCCAGGTAAGCAAAAGGACCAAATTTCAGATAATCTTTAACTGTATTTATTACACCCTTTGACCACTGATATGTTCCTAAATCTACAATAATACCACCAATTGAATTAGCACTACCATTAATATATTTTGATGTTGAATGAATTACTATATCTGCTCCCCAATCTTTTGCTTTAAATAAATAAGGGGTCATAAAAGTATTGTCAAGGACTAAGGGTAAATTATTTTCATGAGCAAGCTTACTGAGAGCCTTTATATCTGGTATATCAAGCTTTGGATTTCCTACTGTTTCCAGATAGATTAGTTTTGTATTCTTATTAATAGCTTTCTTATATGCATCTATGTCTGTACTTTCAACAAAGACAGTCTGAATATCCCAGGATCTTAAATCTTTATTAAGAAAACTATAACTACCACCAAAAAGACTATTACCTGCTACTATTTCATCACCTTTTTCCACCAGTGACAAAATTGCTGTTGCTATAGCTGCCATGCCAGAAGAACAGGCTACTGCTGCCAGCCCCCCTTCTAAATCAGCAATTCTTTTTTCAAAGCTTGCTATAGTAGGGTTATTAATACGACTATAGGTAAAGCCCTGAGCCTTTTGCTGAAAAACGTTTGCCAATTCTTCAGCACTATCATAGGCAAAAGATGTTGAATGATAGATAGGTTTATTAACTGCACCCTCTTCAATTTCACTATTAAAATGTATTAATTTTGTATCAAAACTACAATCATCTAACAAATTAAACCCTCCTTTCAAAGAAAAATAAGTCACTAAAGCAAATTCTAATAATTATATATACAATTTAGAGACTAAATTTCCTTAATTACAAAATCGTACTGCTATCATTAAATCTACACTATATCAAATACCTTATGGAGACTTAAATACCGCTCTCCAGTATCAGGTATTATTGTTACTATATTCTTATCTTTTCCTAATTCTTTTGCTACTTTTAAAGCTGCCAGTACATTGGCACCAGCTGATATACCTGCCAGTATTCCTTCTTCACTGGCCAAACGTAAAGACATTTTATATGCTTCTTTATTTCCTATAGTTATAATATTGTCTATTAAATCCTGATTTAGAACATTAGGTATAAAACCAGCACCAATCCCCTGAATCATATGAGGGCCAGGCTTTTCGCCTGAGATAACTGCAGAGTCTTTTGGTTCAACTGCTGTAATTTGTATTTCTGGAAACTTTTCTTTTAAGACCTGCCCGGTTCCTGTCAGGGTTCCACCTGTACCAACAGCTGCAACAAAGGAGTCTATTCTGTCCAGATCTGCCAGCAATTCCTGTGCAGTTGTCTTAATATGTGCCTCTGGATTAGCCAGGTTTTCAAATTGAGATGGCATATAGTAATCTGGATTTTCAGCAAGTAATTCTTCTGCTTTCTCCACAGAACCTCGCATACCCTCCTCAGCAGGTGTAAGAATCAATTCTGCACCATAGGATTTTAATAATTTTTTTCTTTCATCACTCATTGATTCTGGCATAACTAAGATCACCTTATAACCTTTTACAGCTCCAACCAGGGATAAACCTATCCCTGTATTGCCGCTGGTTGGTTCTACTATGGTAGCACCTGCTTTTAACAAGCCCTTCTTTTCAGCATTTTCCACCATGTTTAAAGCAATCCTATCTTTTATACTCCCACCTGGATTAAAGGATTCCAATTTAGCATATATATTATATTCTGAAGCTATTTTATTTAATTTTACTAAAGGAGTGTTGTTTATTAAAGATATTACATTTTCATAAATCATTTTACTGCCCCTTTTCTACTTTTAGGTGATAATAACCCTCAGCTGTTTTTTCTTTGACCAATATTTTATGCCCTTCAGCTATTAAGCTACCTGGAACATTTTCAATAGGTGCTCCATCATCTAGATAGAAATCTACTACTGTCCCTACTTCCATAGGTTCAATAAAAAGTTTGGCCTTAACAAAGTTCATCGGGCACATTACCCCTCTTAGATCTTTAAAGGTTTCTTTGCTTTCTAATCCTTCATTATCTTCATTGAGATTTTCATTATCTTTATTACTATTTTCGTCACTTTCTTTTACGTTACTGTCTTTTTCTTCATCCAGGGCTTTTTTACTTGTTTGCTGGCTATTATCATCTTCCAGATCAAATTCTAATCTGGCATTTAATGAATTATAGAGGAATTCTACACGTTCAATTAATTCTTCTAAAAGATTTTTATATTTAGATAAATCCTCTTCATCTCCTAGTTTGTAGTCAATAGCTACATCCAGCAATTCCAGATACTTTTCATCTACAAAACCTTTGTCTATAAATTCTTTTTTAAATTCTTTTACTATTAATCTATCTTTATTATTGTCAAAACCTCTGATAACTAATAATGCTCTGGCAATATTAATAATTCCTTGATATAATTCATCATCTTCTGAACTAATCAACTTGCTTTTTGCAGAATCAATATCTACTTTAATAATATCAAGAACTCCCATACCACATTCTCCTGGTCCTCTACCCTGGAGATTAAAGTCTTCACTTTGACTCCAATCTTTATAGATATCAGGATTTTCCTGATATGAAGGTATTTCTGTAAACTGGCTGGCTAATTCTATTATCTTATCACTACCACCATTTTCTAGGTAGTCATTGAAGTTTTCTTTACCCTGATAATCTTTGTCTTCTGCTAGATATTCAGCAAGTTTCTTTAAGAAAGCCGGCACTCTTTTTGCAGGTATATCAACAACTCTTTCTGCTAGTTGGGCTTTTTCTTCTCCAATCTTTCCTCCAAGAAGTAAGGCATAGTGAGGCACTAATTTACCTTCATTCCTGCTAGCTTTACCTTCCAGTCCAATGGGGCCAATAAAGTGTTGACCACAGGCATTAGGGCAGCCACTAATATAAATTTTAGGTAGAAGACTATTAAATTCTTCATCTAATTCCAGTAATGAATTCCTTATCTCTTTGGCTAATTCCGGTGATAAACACAGGCCTAACCTACAGGTAGATGCACCTTTACAGGCGATAGGTACTGTAGCTATAGAGGCTGCTAATAAATTTTCATTAATATTATCTATTCCCTTTATTAAATCATTTATATGCTGAACACTGATACCTCTAATTACAAAACCTTGATATCTAGTGGTTCTTAATCTTATCTCATTATTTAAATTGCTTATTAGTTCTATTATTTCTTTGACTTCCTTATAATCTATATCACCATTGACAGGCCTTAATTCTATTGAATAATAACCTTTATCTTTTTCCTGATAAAAATAATCTTTATCTTGATATTTTTCTATAATATCCTGATTGAGCTGATCATTTTCTATTTCATTTCGTTTTTCTTGAAAAAACCTAATTTCTTCTACTTCAATATCTTCAGCCAGTACCTTTTCTAAGTACTCTCGATATTTTTCTACAAAGGCTTTTTCGCCTAATCTTTCCCTTACAAAACGTAGTCTTGCCTTATGTTTGTTTGAACGATCACCATAGTCATCAAAGAAACGTTTAATAGCTTCTGCCACATGAAAAATCTTATCTTCAGTTACAAAGTCATCTATGATTATAGCTGGTTGAGGATTATTACCCATACCACCTGCTGCGTACACTTTAAAACCTTTTTTCCCATCCTTATATTTTGCAATAAAACCAAGATCATTTACAGTTGCTAAAGCATCATCTTCAGTACTTGAAGAAAAAGCAATTTTATATTTTCTCGGCAAATTAAATGAAGATCTTTCTTTCAAAAGATATTCACTCAATGCCAATGCATGGGGAGTAGTATCAAAAACATCATCTACTTTTACTCCAGCTCGAGAGGAATTGAGAATATTCCTTACTGTATTTCCTCCACCACCACGTGGACTGAGTCCCACATTAAGTAATTTTTTAAGTATTCTTGGTGTATCTTCAATTCTAACTTGATGTATTTGAATATCCTCTCTGGTGGTAAAGTGCAAAAAGCCTGCTCCATATTCCTTAGCAATTTCATTTAAAAGCTCTAACTGTTCCTTATTTAGAACACCACCTGGAATACGTACCCTAACCATATATAGTTCCTGATCGTCGTTACTTCTTTGACCATATACCCCCATAGGAACGCGATAACCCTTAAATCTTTCACCCTCAAGTTTCCCGCTGACAAAATCATCAACAAGACTTGCATAATTTTCAGTATCTTCTTTTACTGTTTCTGGAATTCTAAAAAACGGTTCATTATTATCCATCTTCAACACCTCTTTTAAAAAAATTTATTAAAAATTAATTTATATTAACTTACTCAGTAATATGAGAAGCCATTATAAGTAAGCAGAATGTAATATTTAATTAAAATATATAAAATAAATTTATATCATAATTAAGTATTTTATATACGGTTAAAAGTTGATTTTTAAGCAATCCCTAGTAAATTGATATGAATATACTAGTTAATATTTATTATAGTATATACATTTAAATCTACTTTGTCAATATGTTTTCTATGATTTAAAAACAAAAAAACTGATCTCACCTAATTGATGAAACCAGTTAGCAATTTATATATTTATATATTTATATTTCTTTTTTATTTTACATTGCTTTTACAATATATTTATTTTTAAAGTAAATGAGGAAAGCAATAATTAAATACAATATTGCACCAATAATAAAACTACTATTAAAACCCATTTTAAGTGAAATAATCAATGTTAAAACAGAACCAAGAATAGAACCAATACCATTGACACCCCATAAATATGGAATTAGTACTTCCTTATCTCTACTTTGCATCTTTCTTAAAATCATAGGAAAAGGAATACCCATTAAAAAACCCATTGGAATTAATATCAATGCCACCAAAATAATTCGAAGCCAATAGGCATCTATATTCCAGTATATTAATCTATTTGTGGTGAACAACGCTATAACAGCAAATATAAATAATACTAAAACAGGCTTATAATTATCAAATATATTATTTTTAGCTTGTAGTAAATTAACTAAACCGGCACCAAATAATATAAGTACTACTACTGTAACATATGACATCGTTGGATGTTCTAGAAAAATACTGAATTTTTGAATGAAAGCAATTTCTATTAACATAAAACCCATTCCAAGCAAAGTAAAAATAAGAAAATTTATACTAAATTCTTTTTTACTATAGCTATTATCTATGTTATATAAACCAAAAAGATAAACTATTATAAAAATAATTATACTAGCAATCAAAATAGCTAATAATGTCTGTGGTAAATGTAAATGAATATCATAAAAAAATGGTCTATTATCATTAACAGGACTCATATTAAATGGTGCATTATCAACAATATCATCTAGTGTTAATTCTCCTTGTGAATATAAATGAAGTGATTTTTCTGAAACTACTCCAGGCAAATGATAAGATCTAAGTCCGAATTCATCCATTTTTATAGAAATATTCTTGATTTCATCTTCGCTAAAGGGCTCTTCTTTAATTAATAGTAAAGGATACATACTTGTATTTTCTTCTTCTAAAATAACAAAATGATTTACTAATTCATCATTAGGCACCCCTTCATTTTCAAAATATTGTATAGTAGTTGCTAATAGCTTTAATAAGTTATATCTACTATGCATTAAAAAGCTAAGCTTGCCTCCAGGATTTAACTTTTCAAAATAATCTCCTATGGCTTCTTTAGTATAAATATAATTTTCAGAAAGAACATTTGCTATGTTATCGCCTATGTCCGTATAAACTAAAGACAGATAGATTTGATCATACATATTTTCAGTTCTTCGAAGATAACTCCTCCCATCTCCAATTATTGTATTTACTCTAGGATCATTGTAAATATCATCAGTAAAATCTGCTAGTTCTTCTGTTGCTTCTATAGTCCCAGCATTAATTTCAACTGCTGTTACCTCTTCTATTCCAGCTAAAAATGAAAATAAAATCTCTTCTCCCCCACCAGACCCTATTAAAGCAACACTTTCAGGATTACCTAATTCTAATGGGAAATATCCTATTCTATTTTTTAAATATTCAACTTCACTAAGATCTCCATTATATTGAACCATTCTAGAAAAAGAACGTCCATTCAATGCAACAATTAACTCATTATCTAAATAGTCAACGCTACTAACATCTGTTCTTGAAAAAGAATCCCAATTACTAAACTTGAGTTCAGCATCTTCTTCAAATCCTACTGCAGGACTACTTAAAAAACTATTAAAATTGTGCTCATATAAATTAACAAAATTATTAAATGAAACTAGCAAAAGTAATATCATTATACTAGAAAAGATTAAAAGATTTTTCTGCCGATTCAATATCAATAATAAGCTGAAAAGAAAAATATAAGAAAGGATAATCGTCTCTACAGTTCCTATTAGATTCATTAAGAGCATTGCTGTAATTAAACCACTTATTCCACCAAATAAATCTAGAAAATAAACTTTATATGTATTATCCTGCTCACGGTAAATATACGAGATAATTCCACCACCAAATATAAAAGGTATCATACCCATTAATATATACCAGATTGGCGAATCAATATATGTAGTAAAGAAAACGATACTTATTGTCAGTGGATAAGTAATAGCAAAAGCTAATGAAAAAAAACTTATACTAAATTTCTTTTTATTCGAAAGGTAATATACTAATATACCTCCTATACCTAGCCCCATAATAGAAAAAGAAATAACCAAATACGAATACTGATTTGATAGTATCACAGAAAAAATCCTATTTACTAATAACTGATAATTAAATAATAAAAAGGATGTTAAAAGCAAGCCAGTCAATTTACGACTTTTTTTCATTTTTTAATCAAACCCTTTCCCGTTTTTATATGTATGCTTAGTATAAAAATAACATTTGTGACTTATCTTGTCAAGAATTTTATTATAATTCAAGCTAAAATTTTACTTTTTTTGCTTGACAATTATTTTTTTAAGATATATACTTAAACAAAACTAAGTAATTCCGATATGTTTACTCGGTTTTAATTTAAGGAGGTAATTTCATGGATTTTCTTTCTATAAAAAATATCAATAAAAGTTTTAAACAAGAAGACGGTCAAAAGCTTCAAGTATTAGATAATATTAATTTAGATATCAAGAAAAAAGAGTTCATTACTTTTATAGGCCCCTCTGGTTGTGGAAAATCTACATTATTAAATCTTATAGCTGGTTTAGAAGAGGCAAATAGTGGTCAGATCTTATTAAAAGAAAAAAAAATAAATTCAGCTGCTAATGACAGAGTAATGGTTTTTCAAGAAGCTGCTCTTTTCCCCTGGCTTTCAGTGATAGATAATGTTATGTTTGGTTTAAAAGCTAAAAAAATCGATAAAAAAATTGCTTATGAAAGTGCTTTGAAACAACTAAAAGCAGTACAGCTTGCTAAATTTAAAGATTCATATCCTCATCAGTTATCTGGTGGTATGAAACAGAAAGTTGCAATTGCAAGGTCATTAGTTATGAACCCTGAAATACTACTGATGGATGAACCATTTGGAGCACTTGATGAACAAACTCGAAATATTCTTCATAAGGAATTGTTAGAACTTTGGACTAATACCAAAAAAACAATTATCTTTGTAACACACAATATTAGAGAAGCAATAAAGCTTTCAGATAAAATACTAGTTTTTGGTACTAATCCTGGGAGAATCTTAGAAACTTTCACCCTAAATCACCCACGACCTGGCAGGCGTGAGGATCAATCATTAATTAAACTAGAAAACGATATACTTAAATTGTTAAATCAAGAAAATGAGAAAAAAGGGGATTTAGAAAATGAAGCGCTTAGTGCATAGAACAATATTTATATTACTGTTAATATTGATATGGCAAGGACTATATTCCTTAAATATATGGCCAAAATTTCTCTTCCCCTCTCCATATAATGTTATGCAAACTTTAATAAGTGGATTTCAGGATGGAACATTTTTAATAGCTATCACTACTAGTTTCCGTAGATTATTAATTGGCTATTTTATATCAGTTATTTTAGGAACTTTAATTGGAATAATAATAGCCAGCAATAAAATAATTGGTGAAACCCTTGGTCCTTTTATTCTTGCCATGCAGAGTATCCCTAGTATAGTCTGGCTCCCACTTGCTCTTCTCTGGTTTTCCATGGGAGAAACTGCAATTATTTTCGTAGTAGTAATGGGAGGAACCTGGAACATGGTACTTAACGCTAATACAGGAATTAAAAATGTTCAACCAGTGTTAATAAGAGCAGCTAAAACTATGGGAATAGATAAGATACAATTATTCTGGAGAGTTATTTTACCAGCTTCTGTTCCCCACCTTATAACTGGTATGCGTCTTTCCTGGGCTTTCTCCTGGAGAGCATTAATGGCTGGTGAGCTAATAGGAAGTGGTACTGGACTTGGTCAGGTTTTAATGTGGGGACGTGATATGGGAGATATGAGCCTGGTTATTACTGTTATTATTTTAATTGCTTCTATTGGATTTATTACAGATAACTTAATTTTTAAAAAGTTTGAGGACAAAATCCTCTCAAGATGGGGATTAAACATAGAATAAAACTATTAAATTATAAGGAGATTGATATTTATGAAAAAGAGTAATATTTTAATTTTATCTATTTTACTTTTAATAATCTTTACATTGATTATAAGTAATACTGGAACTGAAGAAATAGTTAATCAAGAAATAACAATTGGCTATTTCCCAAATATAACACATGCCCCCGGACTTATTGGTATAGGGGAAGGAATATTTGAAGATAAATTAGAAGGAATTACTATCAAGACTCAAATATTTCCTAATGGTTCTCTTTTCATGGATGCCTTAAGTACAGGACAGATTGATTTAGGCTATGTTGGACCAGGGCCTGCACTAAATCGTTATCTACAGGGAGCAGATGTAAAAGCCTTAGCAAGTGCCAGTACTGGTGGTACTGTATTAGTTACCAGAGCTGATCTTGAATTTAACTCCCCTTCAGATTTAGATGGAAAAATTGTAGCAACACCTGCCTTAGGTTGCACCCATGATCTTATATTACGTAAATTACTAAATGAATATGGTATGGCAACTACAAGACATGGTGGAACTGTTGATCATCGTGCACAGACACCAGCTAATATGCTAGCCTTATTTGCTACAAATCAACTTGACGCAGCAATGGTTCCGGAGCCCTGGGCTGCCAGAATAGAAGAAGAAGCCGGGGGTAAAGTAGTTGTAGAATGGAATGAAATACCCTGGGAAGGAACACATCCTGAGTCAATACTTGTTTCTACAAATGAATTTATAGAAGACAATCCAGAAATACTTGAATCATTTTTAAAAGCACATCTTCAGAGTATAGAATTTATTAATCAAGATTTAGATAGAGCTGCTCTAATAATGCAAAAAGAAATAAAAGAACTTAGCAGACAGGAACTTGATATAGAAGTTATCAAACGTTCCTTAACCCGTACTATTATCAATTCTGAGCTAAATGAAGATATTTTACAGGAATTCGCAAATTTATCTAAGGAATTGGGCTTTATTCGAGTTGATGCTAATTTAGATGGTTTTGTAAATACATCATTAGTGGAGGATATTAGAAATGCATACAGTAAATAATATTAGTGAATTAGTTGGGAAAACACCGGTAGTAAAACTTAATAATATAGTTCCAAGAAATAGTGCAGATATATATGTGAAACTTGAGTATTTCAATCCCAGTGGGAGTGTTAAAGATAGAGCTGCATTAAACATGATAGAAAAAGCTGAAAAAGAAGGAAAACTAAAAAGAAATGGAACTATTATAGAAGCCAGCAGTGGTAATACAGGGATTGGCTTAGCTATGATTGCAGCAGCCAAAAAGTATAACTGTATAATTATAATGCCTGAAACTGCATCTAGTGAACGAATTAAAATACTTAAGGCTTATGGTGCTAAAGTAATATTAACAGCAGCAGAAAAACTTATGCAAGGTGCCCTTGACAAAGCCTATCAATTAGAAAAAAAAATTGAGGGTGCATTTATTCCTAATCAATTTGATAATCCAGCTAATCCTAACGCCCATCGAAAAACAACTGCTATAGAAATACTGGAGCAAATGGACTATCAATTAAATGCCTTTGTCGCTACATCAGGTACAGGTGGCACTATTACTGGTACTGGTGAAGAATTGTTAAAGAAATTATCTGAATTAAAAATATATACTGTTGAGGGTAAGAATGCTCCAGTGCTGGCTGGAGGTAATCCTGGACCACATAAAATACCTGGTACAGGACCAGGATTTATACCCTCTAACCTAAATACAGAAATTTATCAAAAAATATTTCATATTAGTGATAATGAAGTTATAGAAATTACAAAAAAATTAGCCTCAGAAGAAGGTTTGTTTTTAGGACCTTCTTCAGGAGCGGCTGTCTGGGCAGCTATTAAAGTAGGGAGACAACTAGGAAAAGGAAAAAAAGTATTGGCAATAGCTGCTGATAATGGTCAAAAATATTTAAGTGGAGACTTTTTTGCTGATTAGCAAAAAAGTCTTTTTTTATCTATAAAGAAAATTTTAGTTTTTTTATAATTCTAATTAACAAAGTCTCTAATACTTACATATATTAAACTATCATCTAACAAAGGGGGTTAAACAATGGGCGTAGGTTGTGGAGGTACTACTGGTCTTTTTGGTGATCAGGCATATATATTATTCTTAATTCTTATTCTTCTTGTTTTAAGCACTGGTTTCATAGGAATACTTGACGCATAGTTATGTATAGTAAAATATAATTTTATTATATTTTATGATGCCAAACATATAAAACTATGTTTCTGATTCAAGAATAAATCGTATTATTTAATAATATAAGTAAAGTCAATGTTATCTAACATTGGCTTTATTTTGTTTTATAGAGTTTATGTATTCTAATTTAAAAATAATAATTTCTACATTTTCTATTAACAAAATAAGTTCTAACTACATATATTGAAGTATATCTCATAACAAAGGAGGTTGAACAATGGGTAAAGTATGGGGCGACGAAGCATATGTATTATTCTTAATCCTGATTCTTCTTGTTCTTAGCACTGGTTTTTTTGGTTTTCTTGATGCATAATTAAAAATATAATTTCCTGATTATTAAACGCTAACAGACATAATGCTTTATAGTTGAGATCAGTGGAATTTATTTAGTAAAAGAAAGATTATAGCAAGAGCCCATATTGGGCGTAACAAGAAAAGCCAATGGTTTAAACCGTTGGCTTATTTTGTGTATTAACTACTATAAACACGTAAGTCTCATAATTAAGCTATCTATTAACATATTCCCTCTTATTAACATATATTAAAATATATCATACACAAAGGGGGTAAAAAAATGGGTGCAGCAGTATGGGGCGATCAAGCATATGTATTGTTCTTAATCTTAATTCTTCTAGTTCTAAGTACTGGCTTTTTCGGTTATTTAGATGCATAATTGCTAATAATTTAATCCTCCTATTTTAAATAAAGTATAAAATATAATATCATTTTAAATAATAATAAGTCCAGTTCAATTAATTATAATTCATGAAAATAATCTTATTAAGTAAAAGTATAGCCAACAGTGAAAACTGTTGGCTATTATAATTTCCTTTATTAGTAAGTATTTATATTATATTTTTATATTTAATCAAAATATCTTCCCAATAGTCCTGCTAACATTTGAGCGTGTCGTGCTTCATCCCTTGAAGAAATCTCAAAAACAGCCTCAGCTTCAGATAGCCCAAGATCTTTTGCTTTGTCAGCAGCACCTTTTTTACCTTTATTAGCACCCTGTTCTCCTTTTAACATTTCTTCAAGATTTTCCTTAGTGCTAGCAGAAATTTTTCCATTCAATTCTGCAAATTGTGCTGCATGTTCTGCTTCTTCCCAGGCAATTCTTTTAAGTACTTCTGCAATTTCTGCATATCCTTCTCTTTGGGCCTGACGAGCCATTGCTAAGTAAAGACCTACTTCTTCTGTCTCACCTGAAAAATTCATTTCCACAGCTTCTTCAACTTCAGTTCCTTTTGCCTCTCCCAACTTAACTTCATTATTAATGTTTAAATTCATAAGTATCCTCTCCTTTTATATTTTTATTAGTATTAATAACTGTTACTATTATAGTAAAGAAATAAGTGTTTGTCAAGTGTTTATTGAAAAAAGATCACTTTCTTATTTTAAAATTTTAATTTTTATTTTATTATATGTAAGATATTCTACCGTTTGATTAGAATAAAAAATAAGTTTCACTTTTTCTTTTCAATGGGAATAGACAATTAATTACACAAATTTAAAATTAAGTACTTGCAATCTTATACCTTATGATATATAATGTAAATCAAACGATACATAACATGTGATATATAATGAAGTTTATTAATTTGAAAGGATGATTAAATGCCTCCTAAAAAACAATATACTAAAAAAGAAATAATTGAAGCCGGCTTTGAATTAGCTAGAACAGAAGGAATTGAAGGAATAAGTATTAGAAAGGTAGCCAAAAAATTAGGTAGTTCTATTGCTCCAATCTACGTAAACTTTGATACTGTTGAAGAACTTAAAAAAGCAGTAGTTGAGAAAGTATTCGAACTTTCCAAAGAATTATACCCAAAATCTGAAGAACCGTCTTCCCTCGATATTGGTATAGCTAGTTTACGCTTTGCAAAAGAATACAGTGCAATATTTCGTGATTTAGTAATGAAAGAAAATGATTATATGAAAGCTTATGATAGCAATTTAGAAATTTTAGTAGAAGAAATGAAGGACTATCCAGAACTTAAGGAATTTACAAAAGAAGAAATAAAAAAGATGCTATTTAAAATGAGGGTCTTTCAATTAGGTCTATCAGTTATGGCTGCTAATGGACTCTTTACAGAGGAACCAGATGAAGAAGAATTAATAGAAATGCTTGAATCTGCAGGTGATGATGTTTTACTAGCAATGCACTGGCGAAAAAAACACCAGTAATAAGATTCTAGTTAATACTCACTCATCAGAAAATATAAGTAATCTTAAATTTTTAAAAATATAAAAAAAGGAGAATTGTAAAATGAAAAAAATAGTGATAATTGGTGGCGGTATTGCAGGACTTACGGCAGGCATATTTGCTCAAAAGAATGGATTTGAAAGTATAATTTTAGAGAAACATCACACTCCTGGTGGAGAGTGTACTGGCTGGGATCGTGAGGGCTATCATATTGATGGCTGTATCCACTGGCTTGTAGGCACCAAAGAAAATACTCCATTAAGAGACCTCTGGAATACTGTTGGAGCCCTTGATGGAGTAGAGATATATCATCCTGAGAGTTTTTTGGCAGTAGAACATGATAATCAGACTGTTCATTTTTACAGGGATTTGGAGCGATTGAAAAATAGCTGGCTGGATATATCACCAGAAGATAAAGAAGTTATAGAGGAAACCTGTATAGATATTAGCAAACTTCATTCTTTTTCTGTGCCAGTGGATAAACCTATGGACATGATGAATATTTTTGAAAAACTAAAATTTATCTTTTCTATGAAAGATGTTGGACCTATTATGAATAAGTACAGCAAAATAAGTATAAAAGAATTTGCTGAAAAATTTAAGCATCCAGCTTTACGAACAGCAATATCTTCATTTATGCCTGAAGGAGATTATAGTGCAATATCAATCATCTTTGCCCTAGGAACCTTTACAGGTGGTCAGTCCTCTATTCCTATAGGTGGTTCAAAAGCCCTGGCTTTACGTATGCTTGATAAATATAAGTCACTGGGTGGTAAAATAGAAACCGCCAGTGAAGTAATTGATTTAGAAATTGAAGGAAAATTTGTAAAGAACCTAATCACTTCTAAAAGTATAAAATATGAAGGAGACTATTACATTGCAGCCTGTGATGCTAATGTATTATATGAAAAGTTGTTAAAAGGGAAATATCCGGATCCTAAGTTTGAAAAAAGATACAATAACCCTGAAATTTATCCCCTTGCTTCAAATATCTATATAGGGATTGCTTATGAAGGTACTATGGACAATATTCCACGAACACTTAAATTTCCTGTTGATTCAGTGAATATTATGCAAAATCAAAAGCCTATTGAACATCTACAGATGACTCACTATTCCTATGAGCAAGATTTTGCTCCTGAAGGACATTCTGTGATTACCTTTGCTATTAATCAATTTGAACCAGAATTAGATTACTGGGAAGAACTTGTAAAAGATAAGGAGACCTATCAGAATGAGAAGAATCGCATTGGAGAATCTGTGATTACTGCAATGGAAAGGCGTTTTCCTCAGATGAAAGGAAAGCTTAAATTACTTGATCTTGCCACACCACAAACATACACAAGGTATTGCAATGCTTATCGTGGTGCTTTTATGGGATTCTGGCCTACATTGCAGGGCAAAGAAATGAATCATAATGGCAGTATCAAAGGACTGGATAATATATTTCTTAGTGGCCAATGGTTACAACCCCCAGGGGGTCTCCCTAATGCAGTCATAACAGGTAAAGATACCATTATGCGTTTATGTAAGAAAGAAAAGAAGGATTTTAAAATATAGAATCATATATGTAAGAAATAATTAAAATAATGAAAAATATAAACAATCCAGGAGCAAAATAAAGTTTTATCTTCATCTTGTTCCTGGACCATATATTAATTTTATTCTATCATCAGTTTCTCTAATTCCAGCGGTTCAATGTATTCTCCATCTTTATAGGCCCTCATATTCCCACCAGAAATTTCATCAATAAGAGCAATCTGCTTATCTTCTCCCACTCTACCAAACTCAAACTTAATATCATATAACTCTATATCTTTTTTCTTCAATTCATCTTTAATAACTTCCCCTATTTTCTGAGTACGATCTTTTAATACTTCATATTCATCTTTAGATAATATGCCTAGCATATCTAAAGCATCTTTTGTAATAGGTGGATCCTGACGCTCATCATCCTTCAGTGTTACTTCTACAAAGGCATCAAGAGCTTGTCCTTCTTCTGCATACATACCATAACGCAAGAGAAAACTTCCTACTGCTCTATAACGACAAATAACTTCAAGCCCATTACCAAAAACCTCAGCAGGTTTGACTGTCATAGTAGCTTCATCAATATTTGCATCTATGTAATGTGTTGGTATACCTTTTTCGTTCAATTTTTCAAAGAAAAACTTAGTTAGTCTGAGTCCTGCTTTTCCAGCTCCTTCTATTGATAAACCAACTGTATTAGCACCAGGATCAAATACCCCATCTGTTCCAGTAACATCATCTTTAAATTTAAGCATGTAATTTCCATCTTCTAATTCGTAAACATCTTTGGTTTTTCCCTTATAAATACATTTCATCTAATACTACTCCCTTCTGATTACATTTCTTACTCTATTTATTATATAGAAGACTTCTTGTAAAATCAATAGAATTATCCATTTAATTGCAAACAAAGATTTAAACAGCTTGCCACCCTAATATATTATCTTTCAAAGTCATCTTGATTATATCTCGATTATAAAGGGATGATAAATAAGCCATAACAGTAGTTTTTAATAAATAATATTGTTGTGCACTGGATGTTTTAATATTATATTTTGAAAAAATATCTCTCAAAAGTCCTTCAGTAGTTCTCTTTTCTCCTAAAATAGTTATAATATCTTCTTCAATTTTCTTGATTTTCGAGATATTTAAGTTAGCTATTTCTACAATGTCCTTTGTGGGTTCACCATGTGATGGTATGTATATTTTATAATCGCTTTCTTTAAGAAACTTCAATGACTTAATCGTATTATCAAGATCAATAAGAAATGGTAGTTTATATTTTTCCAGTACATAATCAGAAAAAAATGCATCCCCGCAAAACAATATATCATTAAATTCTATAGCTATTTGATCAAGAGAATGTCCTGGTAATGAAACAATTTTAATTTCTAAATTTCCAATACTTAATCGCTCTTCAGCTTCAACTACTTTAGTAACAAGAGAAGGTGAAGCCTGGAGAAATTTGTTTTCAAGATCATTTATAGGTCTAGAACCTGAGAAAAAACATATTGGTTCAAGGCAGGTATTTTCTATAAATACTTTTTCTATGGCAGAACTAATAATATCTACACCATAGTTTTGTTGTAAGTAACTATTTCCACCACAATGATCTGCATGAGAATGTGTATTAATCACTGCAGCAGGCCTTAAGTCTCTATCATTCATTAATTTATATATTTTCTTTGCAGTATCATCTTCAAGCCCACTGTCAATTAGTATTGACTCTTGTCCATTTTTAATTATTCCTACATTATTAAATCCAGCTATTATTGCTACATCATCTGTAATATCCTGATATTCCATAATTCCTCCTATGTACATTGCTAGTTATAAATTTTATTTTCTCTTATTATTTATTATACAACTTTATACTTCTGGGTTCAAATCCATATTTCCTATAAAAATCAAGTGCATCTCTGTTCCCCCAGGAAACTACAATCATAGTTTTAGAAGTACCTTTTTCTTTTATCCATTCTAGAGAACTTTTCATTAATTTATCACCAATTTTTAATCTTCGATATTCTTTGTCAATATATAAAGAATCAATCTCTGCTTCTTCATCATTAATAGAAATAATACAATAAGCAATTAAATCTCCTCTATCTATATCTTCTACAACTTCAATTCTCCAGATCAAATCATCATTAGCAAGCATTTTTTTCATTCTCTTTTCAAATGTATTATTTGCAAAATGGCTTTTAAAATGCCCTGACTTTTCTTGATGATGTTTATTAAGTTTTTGCCACAATGGTTTTATTTTATTATATTCGCTATTATCGATTATCTTATATTTTAAATTAACCATAGTTTTTCCTTTCGAAATTTAGGTATATTTTATATTATAATAGGAGATAACTTTTTCGTATTTTTTTCATTAATATAATCTTTTAAATCTAGAGTTACTTAAATAAACGTATTTTCTATTCTTTCATAGCAGATTTCCAAACTCTTTTAGAATCTTTTTCTACAAATTTATTTATAAGAGCAGAACTTATATCAATGTCAAATTGATTTGCAAGAGCAATTAAACACGCCTGCACATCAGCAATTTCTTCTGATAACATGTTCTTGTCGAAATCTTCATAATTTATAGACCATGTTTTTTTCAATTCTTGGGCAACTTCTCCTATTTCTTCGTTCAATAAAGTAAATATTTTTATAGGATCCATTACAAATCCTCTCTCTTTTCTTTTTTCATGAATTAATTTTTGTAAGTCTGTTAAGGTAATTTTTTTCATTATTATTCACTCCAATTAATAATATTCCTTACCATGTGTTAAGCATTTAACTCAGTCAAAAAACCTCTTATCAATATTAAAAAACTCTACTCCATATCTACTTATATGTACAGGAGAAGTCTGTCTAGTATAAATACTAGCTTCTTTACCGTCTTCTTTATTATAAACATAGAGATTTAATCTTGTATGAAAAGGCACATTTTCAAAATAAAAGTATCCATCATCATCAAAATAAGTAACTTCACTATAACTATCACCTTTAAACGTTTTTCCCTCTAATAAAATTTCTAGTTCTTTTAATTTTTCATAATCTAAATCTGAAAAACCATAGACTCCATAAGGTTTAATTAAATAAATTTTATTAGGTTTTTTACTGATAAGTTGAATTGTGGAATCCCGCAAACTGGTACTTAGAGTCCCATATCCCTCAGCAAGACAATGTCCTACATAAATATCTTCAAAATCATAAACAAACTTAAAATAACCATCTTGATTACTTGTAGATACCTTTTGTCCCCCATCCCAATCTGGTAAATATATTTCAGCATCTGATATATGTTCTTTACTAACTATATCAATTACGTATCCTTCTATAGTATAACTATTAAAGTCAATCGTAAAGCAAGCAGTAAGTAAAAAAACAACTATGATAAGTAACATAATAAGCGCTTTTCTTTTATTCATCTTTAACACCTCATTAATAAAAATTATCTTCTGAAACAGTATGATAGATTAGTTTTTCATCCAAAAAACTTATTTCCCTGAAATCGTATAGAACATTAAAATCATTTCTAGAATAAAAATAAAGAAGCAGTTCTTCCTCTTCAGGAACATTTAAAAAATAATAATCTCCATTTTCATCACAGAAAGTAATCTCATCAAAAGTATCACCCTTTAAGCGCACTTCAACTTTTGTAGGATTAGCAGCATAAATACGACCGTAAATAGAATTTGGAGGCATTAGAGGGATTTTCGCAATCTCAGTAGTTTCTAAAGACCAATAACTCATAGTACCATAATTTTCTGCAGTAATATCAGAAGCACTAGCAAAAGAAGAACAACATGGGCAAAAAGATTCATACACTCCTGATAATTGAAAATATCCATTTTCATTTGTCATTACAGTTTTATCTTTTCTACTAAAGTAAAACTTAGCTTCTGATATATACTCTTTAGTTTGAAAATCAATTACATAACCTTCAAAGAAGTAATAGCGAGAACATCCATTTAAAAAAAATACACTAGCTAACAATAACACATAGAAAAAAAAGTATTTTTTCATAGCTCTCTTCCTTTCTTATAAAATTAATATTATATATATATTCAATAAGAAAAAAGCAATCCCTTTATAAATTAACAAATATTTCAAATATAAATCACAAAAAAAGACCCCTTGTATTGATTAGGAGCCTTATAATAAAACTTTCTTATAATATACTAATTACTATATTTCTTTAAACAAGTTTACCATTTCTATCAATGTCATAGCAGCATCAAAACCTTTATTACCTGATTTTGTTCCCGCCCTTGAAATTGCCTGTTCAATAGTATCAGTTGTTAATACTCCAAATATTACAGGTTTCTCAGTTTCTAGTCCTACATGAGCAACACCTTTAGATACTTCTGCTGATACATAATCAAAGTGGGGTGTTTCACCACGAATAACTGCTCCCAGACAAATGACTCCATCATATTCTGCAGTATTAGCCAGTTTCTTGGCAGCCAATGGTATTTCAAAAGAGCCTGGAACCCAAACAATACTAATATCATCTTCTGACACCCCGTGTCTCTTTAACCCATCTATAGCGCCTTCTAATAATTTACCAGATATAAACTCATTAAACCTTCCAAGTACAATTGCAACTTTAATTCCCTCTCCTATTAAATTTCCTTCAATTTTTTTAAGCATATTTGCACTCCTTCCATGTTTTTAGAACAAATTGAATTCCAAGCTTATTAAATTAATTTAATTTTCTTATTTTAATTGTCTTCTACTTCATGACAATGATCATTGTCATGACTGTGATCATGAATATTTAATAAATGTCCCATCTTATCTTTTTTTACCTGCAAGTAAAATTCATTTTTCTCATTGGGGTCTATTTCTAATGCTACTCTATCAGAAACCCGGAGACCATATCCTTCTAGACCAATTATTTTCTTAGGATTGTTTGTTATAAGTTGCAAAGAACTCAATCCTAAGTCTGCTAAAATCTGTGCCCCGATTCCATAATCCCTTAAATCTGGATCAAAACCAAGAGCAACATTTGCTTCAACTGTATCAAGACCATCATCCTGAAGATTATATGCCTTAATCTTATTAATAAGACCAATTCCTCTTCCCTCTTGCCTCATATACAAAAGAACACCCATGCCTTCATTTTCTATCATCTGCAAAGCAGTCGCTAATTGTTCACCACAATCACAACGTAAAGACCCAAAAATATCTCCTGTCAAACACTCAGAATGAACTCTAACTAAGACATCTTCTTGATCTTTTACGTCACCTTTAATTATAGCCACATGCTCCTTATCATCCAATTCTGTGGTATAAACCTTAATTGTAAAATTACCAAACTTAGTAGGCAATACAGCTTCTGCTGCTTTATTGACTAATTTATCTTTCTTCTTTCTATAAGCTATTAAATCCTCAATACTAATTATCTTTAAATCATGATTTTTTGCAAAGTCCTCTAACTGAGGTAATCTAGCCATGGTACCATCTTCATTGATTATTTCACAAATTACTCCAGCTGGCTTTAAACCAGCCAACCTGGCAAGATCAATGGCTGCTTCAGTATGTCCAGCTCTTCTTAGAACACCTCCTCTTTTTGCAATCAAGGGAAAAATATGCCCTGGTCGATTAAAATCATCTGCTTTACTATCAAGGTTAACTAATTCCTGAACAGTTAAAGCTCTTTCGGCAGCTGATATCCCTGTTGTAGTATCTTTATGGTCAACTGAAATTGTAAAGGCGGTTTCGTGAGTATCTGTATTATGTTTTACCATCGCTGGTAAGTCAAGTTTATTTATTCTATCCTCTTCTAATGGTACACATACTAGTCCCCTGCCTTTACTAATCATAAAATTAATACTTTCCTGGCTCACTTTTTCAGCAGCCATTATAAGATCACCCTCATTTTCTCTATCCTCATCATCTACAACTATTATCATCTTTCCGGCCTTTATATCCTGTAAAGCTTCATCAACAGTATTCATTTTAAGCATTCTCCTTTCTATTAAGCAATTTTATCTTTACTGTTAAAACTTTAGATCGCAATATTATATATTTATAATTAGTTTATACAAAGCCATTTTCTCTTAAAAAATCCTTGCTTATATTAGATTTTCTATTTCTTATTTCTTTGTTGTTTAGCATTTTAAAAACGTATTTCCCTATTAAGTCAGTCTCAATATTAATTTCACCATCTAAATCTACTTCTTTTAAATTAGTAAAATTCCAGGTTTCTGGTATTAAAGAGACAGTAAAAGATTCTTCAAAGACCTTAACGATTGTTAGACTGATGCCATTTAAAGTAACTGATCCCTTATCAACCATGTACTTAATCAGTTCCGATTCTACAGCTATTTCTAATATACGAGCATTCTTTTCTATTCTGATTTTTTTTAAATTCCCAATTCCATCCACATGGCCACTAACAATATGACCCCCTAGAAATCCATCAGCCCTAACTGCCTGTTCTAAATTAACCCTATCACCGTTTTCACAATTTTTAAGGTTTGTCGCCCTTAAAGTTTCGGGCATTATATCTGCAGTAAAAGAATCCTTGGAATACTCTACTACTGTGAGACAAACACCATTTACTGCTATACTATCTCCTTTATTTATATCTTTTAAAACCTTATTTCCTTCTATAAGTAATTGATAGCTATTATCTCCTCTTATTTTTTCTTTTAATACACCTACTTCCTGTATAATTCCTGTAAACAAAATACACACCTCCAAATAATTCATCTATTATAAAATTTCTATATAGCAAGCATTTCAAAGTAAATAAATATCCTTTATTCAAACTGGCCTATCAACAAAATATTATCATCTATTTGCTGATATTTTATGTTCTTTAATTCTTTAGCTTCATTCATTTTAAGTGGACCTGAACCTGAAAATGCCGAGATTCCATCATTAGCTCCTAAAATTTTCGGAGCTATAAAAGTATAGACTTCATCTACTAAGCCTGCTTGTAGAAAAGAGTAATTTACTCTACCACCACCCTCTACTAGCAAACTACTTATACCTTTATCATGTAATATCCTTAATAATTTATGCAAAGAAATTCTAGCTTCGATATCTATAGGTATCTTCAAGACTTCTACTTTCTCTTTATCTTCAAGCAAAGACAATTTCTTCTTAAAAGACTCATCTTCATAGTTTTCTTCATTATCACCACAGACAATTATTGTTTCTGCATCAGAATCTTGATTAAGGACTTTAGCATCTAAAGAAATCTGCAAATTAGTATCTAAAATAACTCTTATACTATCTTTCGCTTTTGTATTTACTAATCGTGTGGTCAAGCTAGGATTATCATTTATCACTGTTCCAATTCCTACAAGAATAGCATCAACCTTATGTCTTAATCTATGCCCAATCATACGTGCCTTTTCATTTGTAATCCATTTAGAATCACCACTTTTTGTAGCTAAAAACCCATCCATAGTTTGTGCTGTCTTTAAATAGACATAAGGGATATCTGTACTGATATATTTCAGAAATGCTTTATTTAAGTCCTTTGCTTCTTTTTCCATAAGTCCTAGTTCTACTTTAATTCCCGAATCTTGAAGATGTTTTATTCCTCTACCTGCAACTAAGGGGTTAGGATCTTTCATAGCAATAACAGCCCTTTTTACACCAGAGTTAACTACCTTTAAAGAACAAGGAGGCGTTTTCCCATAATGACTACACGGTTCCAGACTAACATAAATAGTCCCTCCTTTTGCTTTTTCACCTGCTTCGTCTAAAGCATATACCTCAGCATGGGGACCACCATAATTTTGATGATAGCCTTTTCCAACTATTACCCCATCCTTTACAACTATAGCCCCTACCAGGGGGTTAGGGCTAGTATATCCTTCTCCTTTTTTCGCTATCTCTATCGTTTGCTCCATATAATATTTATCATCTTTAGTCATATATAATACCTCCCTCTTATTTATATATCAAAAAACCCTTCCAAAAAAAGGAAGGGTATAAGTGCATAATTATGTATAAGACAAATCAAATTTACAGTGAAATGTCTTAAATCACTAACTCCCTTCCAGACTTTACTGTCGGTTCTGGAATTACACCAGATCAACCATTACGGCTTGTGGACTTTACCACCGGTAGGGATTTTCACCCATCCTCGTTAGTATTCTTAAAAGTATTTAATTTTATCTATTAATTTTAAGCATTATAAGTATAACATATCTTCTAAGATATATCAATAAGAATTTTAAAAAAGGATAAATGAAATTTATATAGAATTATTAAATAAATAATCTCAACTAAAAATATATAAAATTATGGAATTAATCTAAAATAGGGGGTAGGTCTTATGTTACATAAATACAAAGATAAGGAAGCACAAATTTCTGAAGATGTTTTTACTGCAGCTGGTACACAGATTATAGGTGATGTAATTATTAAAAAAGGAGCTAACATTTGGTTTAATGCAGTTATCCGAGGTGATATAAATCAGGTTGAAATTGGAGAAAAATCAAATATTCAAGAGAATTCATCATTACATGTTGACTTTGATAAACCCTTAAAAATTGGAAAGAATGTAACTGTTGGACATGGTGTTATTCTACATGGATGTACAATAGAAGATAATTGTTTGATAGGTATGGGAGCTACTATTCTTAATGGAGCTCTTATTGGAAAAGGTTCTATTATAGGTGCTAATGCATTAATTACAGAGAATAAAGTAATACCACCTAACAGTCTAGTCGTTGGTATGCCAGGAAAAGTTGTGCGAGAACTTACTGAGGAAGAATCAGAGAAAATCGAAGAATCTGCAGAACATTATTATAATTTTGCCCAGGAATATCTTAATAGTAATGAAGATCAGTGATATTTAAAGTTAGAAAAATAATTAAATCACTAGAATTACAAAAGAAATAGACTAAAAAAACAAAGCCCATAATTATATGGCTTTGTTATTTTAGTTTATAATAGAATATAATATTTTAGTTTTTTATTGCATCAAATTGCTTCATATGCTTCTATCATCATATCCATTTTTTTATTCCAATCACTATCTATTTTACACATCTCAGGGTTACTTTCAAAATAATTAATAGTCCTTTTAATTCCTTCTGCAAAAGAAACCCGGGCTTTAAAATCAGGAACAAAGCTTTTTATTTTTGAATTATCAAAAACTGCACTAACAGCTTTATCTCCTAACAAGCTACCTTTTTTTTCAGGATAATGAGAGATTATATAATCAGATGCCATATGTATCAGATTAGCTTCAACACCAGCAGCCCGAGCAATCGTCTGATATATATGATCCCATGTCAAAACTTCATCAGAGGTAATATGAAAGGCATGCCCTATTGCTTTATCATTAGAAATCAAACCTATAAAGCCTCGAGCAAAATCACTATTATGTGTCATTGTCCAAAGAGAACTACCATCGCCATGAACAATTATTTTCTTACCCTTGCGCATTCTATCTATTAAAGACCAGGGATAATCCCAACTATTTAAAGCTGCTGGAATCATTGTATTACCATAAGTATATGATGGTCTAACAATACTTACTGGAAAACCATTACTACGATATTCTTGCAATAACAATTCTTCACAGGCAATTTTATCCTGAGAATAATCCCAATAGGGATTACATAAAGGTGTTGACTCAGTAATTAGGTAATTATTTAATGGTTTTTGATAAGCAGAGGCAGAACTAATAAATATATATTGTCTAATTTTATCTTTAAAAAGCTCAATATCTGTTTTAATATGTTCCGTATTAAAAGCTATCCAATTGACTACAACATCAAATTGATAGTCTTTTAATATATCATAACTTAATTCTTTATTTCTAATGTTTCCTTTAATTAGCCTTGCTCCATCTGGTATTAAATCACTATTGTTTCCACGATTAAATAGATATAATTCTATATTTTCTTCTACAAGCAACTTAGAAACTGCCTGGCTAATTATCCCTGTTCCTCCTATAAATAAAACTTTCAATTTCAACACTCCTTATAAATATAATAGAAACTAAATTCCTTAGATATCTTTCTAAAAAAAAGTGTCTTTAATAATTGGCTCCTCTTTAATAATTAAGCTTATTTAATATTATATATTAAGGCTTTCGCCACTATTATTAATCGGATCATCTTCTAGCTTATCAAAATAGTTCTTCAAATAAAGCAATGAAATAAATAATAAGATTGTAAAAGATATAAATATAAATATGTCCGTTGCTCCAATAGTAAGTGTGGTTTCTACTTCTTCCGATACACCTTCAAAGTCTATTTGACTAACGACAAAAGGGATAATATTATTTACAAAGTGTATATAAATACATAAGATAAGAGATTTTGTTTTTATATAAACATACCCTAAAAACAAACCCAAAATAAAAGAAGGTATTAATTGTGGTAAATTCATATGAAAAATGGAAAACATAAAAGCTGTAGTAAATATAGATTTCTTAGCAGAATGCCTAGATGCTATACCTTCTAGAAATAATCCTCTGAAAATTATCTCCTCCGCTATAGGAGCTACTATTAAAGCTAGTAGAAATCCTTGAAGTCCACTTATAGCATAAGCAATCGCTTCTGATCCAGCAGTAAACAATTCATTTAAGTTGAAAATAATTATAAGAAAAGATGAAATATATAAATTAAAAATTAAAATAAGTAAGGTTGTAATAGTTAGTATTATTAACATCTTTATTTTTGCTTTATCTATATTTTGAAAGAGCAAATCACTTAAAGTTATTTGTCGTTTAGTCATAATAATAAATCCAATAATAATTGTAGGTATTATTAAAGCAATAATAGATATATATCCTGAATTACTTAATATAAATTCTTCTATCATCTCTACTGATTGTTCTATATCTTCTCCTCTAAATACTTTGCCAAGAATATCAAAAATACTTATAAAAAATGCAGCTAAATAGCTAACTATCATATGTAATACTAAAAATAACACTAATAATAAAAAAGATTTTCTAATTCCCGGATAAATTTTTTCACATTCCAATATCTATTCCCCCTAAATTTTTCTCTATATTATATTTCTACAATAGCAAAAAGAATCCTTCTAATTATTTCACTTCTATCGTAAATACATTATGCAATTTTTAAAAAACTATTACTATATTTTAAAATAAGCCTCTTTCATAATTAATCAAAGTCAAATAAAACTCTCCCAGATAAGATCCCTAATTTCTGGTATTAACAGTTTTTTTATACTATGTATTCAATAAACCTTAAATATAATTTTAAAAAGTGAATTAAAGATAGAATTTTTAAAATATTTATATTATAATAATATTAAGATTCTTAGCAAAACACTATCTTCAGGAGGGATTTTATGAATTATAAAAATTTTAATTTAGCTATTTATTGCCCCGCTACAACGCTAGCTAGCTATCAAAACAAAGAAGAAGAATTAAAAAAGGATATTGATTTTTTTCAAAAATACTTAAAACTAGACAAAGTATATCTTGAAACACATAGAACAAATGTAGATATTCCTAAAAAAGAAATGAAAAAGATTATTAGTATCTTTGAAGGTAAAGGATTGAAAATAGCTGGAGGTATTACACCTACTACAGGAAATAATCAAGAAGGTCAAAGATTTCTAAATGTTTATTGTTATACAAAGAAAAAAATGCGACAGGAAATAAAAGAAATTTCCAAATATACTGCTTCTTTATTTGACGAATTTATATTAGATGATTTTTTCTTCAGCAATTGTTCTTGTCCATCTTGTATAGAAAAAAAAGGTGATTTAACTTGGGAAGAATTTAGATTAAAGCTCATGAAAGAAGTATCAGAAAATCTAATTATAAAACCTGCGCGCAAAATAAACCCTGATCTTAAAATAATCATAAAGTTCCCTAATTGGATTGAATCCTTTCAAGAAACTGGCTATAACACAAAAGAGCAGTCGGAGCTTTTTGACTTTATATATACAGGAACAGAAACTAGAGATACAAAATATACACATCAACATTTACCTAGATATGCAAGTTATTCTCTAATGCGATGGATGGAAAATGTCAAACCTGGTTTCAATGGTGGTGGTTGGTTTGATTGGATTGATTGCATACATAATATAGGGTATTATCTTGAACAAGCATATTTAACAGCCTTTTCAAAGGCAAAAGAACTAATGCTATTTAGTTTTGGTGGTTTGAAAAATTCTGCTTTTGTACCAGCTCTTGGTCATGAACTAGATAGACTGGATAATATTTCTGATAATTTAGGTGAGCCTATCGGCATTTATGTATATGAACCACACCATGCAGATGGTGAAGACCACCTTTATGATTATCTTGGTATGTTAGGAATCCCACTGGAACCTGTTCCATATTTTCCAAAATCAGAAGCAAGTATTTTATTAACTGCTAATTCAAGTAAAGATCCTGAGATAATGAAGAAAGTCAAGGATTATTTAAGTAATGGCGGCGATCTTATAATGACATCTGGCTTTGTAGAAAAAATGCAAGGCAAAGGAATTAGAGAATTAAGTTCTGTAAAATATACTAATAGAAAAGTTCACTCTAGTCAATATGGTATTGAGACCAGTGTCTGTGCTTTTGCAAATTATACTGATCATCATAAAGGAATTAGCTTCCCTGTCTTAAATTATAAAAACAATGCATCCTGGCCAATTATTACAGCAATAAAAGAGGAAGATGGTTATCCTATATTATTACATGATCATTATGGATTAGGTAATGTTTATACCCTAACTATACCTGATAATTATTCTGATTTATATAATTTACCCATAGAAGTTCTTAACAAAATTAGACAGGTGTTTTTAGATAAAGAAGATATATATATTGAGGGACATAGTAAGATTGCTTTATTTCTCTATGACAATAATACCCTAATTATTGAATCTTTCCTTCCTCATAGAAGTGAAACCAATCTTATTATTAAAGCTAATAATGTGGAATTATATTCACTAGATAATAATGAAAAAGTACAAAGTTTACAATTAAACAATGATACATGCTGTTTTAATATAAAATTAGAGCCTACTACTTATCATGTATTCAAATATAAGATTAATTAATATTTAAAATATAAATAACAAGTTCCTCTTCTATTTGGAGCTTGCTATTTATATGCAGAATATCCTTTAATTAATTTAATCATAACTCAAACTTCGCAGATGAATTTATATCATAAAGCCTGCTTAGCCATAACTTCATTCACCAAAAAAAGCTACCCCCAACTCCTCTTCCAGGCTATAATAACAAATTGGCTTTGCCATCATGTTTTTAAATGTAAATTTCTTGATGCCAGAAATTATTAGCAATCTATTAAGGCAGATAATTTCTTAGCCATTAACAAAACAAACTAATTAAGTTTGATACGCTGCCACAGTGTTTTGTTAACCATTCATAGCCTTCCATGCGGGGTTGGTGCTTTTTTAACGTTCATTCAGCAGATGGCTAAGCAAAAAGTATATTAAAACTATTATAGCAACTGCGAAGTTTGAGATCATAATTTGTAAAATTTCAATTTAAATCAGCTCCAATATAGCAATTACAATTAATATAATTCCAGCAATAATATTAGAATATCCACTTAACCACTTAGATAATTTAGAACCTAGATGGATACCTATGCATAGGAAAAGAAAACTAAATAATGAAGTTAATAAACTTGTTAAGACAATAGGATAATTACCTAAACCACCTGAAAAACCAAGGGCCATTGAGTCTAAGCCAAGAGCTAATCCCATAGTAATAAGTGAAAGCAAACTAATTCTTTTACATAATATGGTATACTTCTTTATAAATTTATAGTTTATTTCATTTGTAAGACCTTGATACACAAACCATATACCAAAAGACGCAAAAACAAATGCACTAATGTATTTTTCTATTCCATCTAATAAGAAGGGAGATAGTAGAGTCCCCAATAATAATCCTATTGCCATAGTAAGACCTGAAATTATAGCAATAATAGCGATTCCTTTCCAGGGTATTTTCCCCTCATTCAATCCATAGGAAAAACCAACTGTTAGATCATTAAGATTAGATGATACGGCTAAAAGCATTGACTGCCACATTATAATTTCCTCCTTCTATTTTTAAAGCTATATGAAAATAAATAGACAAACTCAATTCAATCTTATAAGATAATTTATTCATTCTATACTTATATGTGAAACATATGAATTCTTTTTAAAAATAAATACATCTTAAAACTTATATACCAGATATTATCCACTGAATAATAAAAACTCTCTATTATGTATTTAGCACTTTCTTTCTGGTTAAAATAGAATGACTTATCCTACAGATTTATTTTACTAGTAACAATAAAGGTAAGGGAGACAAAATGAAAATAAGTCTTTTTTTTATACTAAATATAATTGCTCTAATTATTATCTTTTCTATTTTAGACGTAGTTTTTCTTATTGGCTTATACCCATACTTTCTATTTCTATTCATTATTTTGATAATGGCTTCAATCATCCAGGAAATATTCAAAAATAAAAACATAATAATTATTTCTAAAGCTCTAATAATTTTAGCTATAATTTTTCTATTTTATACTGCTATTCAAAACTGGCAAATTAGATATCAAGACGAGCAATATCTAAAAAAGATTAACAAGTACTCAAGTGAATTAGCTCTCTCTCAAATAGATAGTTTTCTCTCTAATAAAAAAATTTCTTATAATAATACTGCTGAACTACTATATCAACAAGAAACAATAATAGCAGATTTGTTTGAAAATATTAAAAATGCTAATAATCATATACATATATCAGTATATATGCTGCGAGATCATAGTTTAGGTACAGAATTAAAAGAATTACTTATTGAGAAAGCAAAGCAAGAAATTAAAGTAAGGGTAATTTATGATGCTTATGGAAGTCTATATCTTAGCAGAAATTACATTGAAGAATTAAAAAATGCAGGTGTAAGAATAAAAGAGTTTAATAGTATAATTAACTCCTTTTTTGAAGGAAGAATGAACCATCGAAACCATCGGAAGATATTTATTATCGACGGTAAAATTGGATATATAGGTGACTTAAATATTGGTGATGACTATTTTAATGAAAAAAACAGTCTTATGTTAAAAATAAAAGGAGAAGGAGTTCATTCTTTACAAGAAATTTTTTTAGCAGATTGGTATTACCTTACAGAAGAAAAAATACACTTAGATGAATATTACCCTAATCACAAATATCAAGAAGAAAATCTGCCTATCACTGTTATTAGTAGTGCTTACGATAGACAGAATAATCATATTTATGATAAGTATCTTGATTTAATTAGAGAAGCAAAAAATTCAATTTATATTATTACACCATATTTATCATTTGATAATCATATTTATAATGCACTAAAGCTATCTAGAAAAAAAGGAATAGAAATCAATATAATTGTATCTGAAAAAACAGAGCATAAAATACTAAGTTGGAAAAATGCATCTTTTTACAAGAAACTTTTAAATGCTGAAATTAATATATTTAACTATCAAAAAAATATTCTACACTCTAAAATAGTATTGATTGACAAGAAATTATTATCAATAGGATCTGCAAATTTTAATACAAGAAGTTTTTTTCTTGATTATGAGTCAAACGCAATTATACATGATGAGAAAATCTCCTTAGATTTAATGGATATTATAAACATATATCTCGAGAATAGCAAAAAATTACTTTGGAAGAATTAAATAACTTAAGCTTTTTTGATAATATAAAAATTATAGTAGCGAGATTACTAAGTCCTTTTTCTTAAGTGCTTATACTTGTTATATTCTAAAAAAGATATGACTCATCTAAATCTCAACAATTAAACTTTATATTAATTTTTAAAATTATAGTGAGTATCATAGACTTGCATAATAATCTAATAAGCCTTGATAAATTGCTTGAGCAGCCCTTGTCCTATTGTTATAATCACTTAAAAACAACTCCTCTGTTGGATGAGAAATATAACCGACCTCTAATAAAACAGATTTTCTGTGTGCCGTTTCTCTAATAACATGAAAATTATCAGCTTTTAAACCATTATCCGGTAAACCTAATCCTCTAACAAGGCTATCCTGCAAATACCAGGCTAATGCCCAACTATCTGTTGATGTATTAAAATGAGCATAAGTCTCTATACCTCTTCTTCTACCCCATTGATCTGCGTTTGAGTGTACACTAATAAACATATCTGCATCTAATCGATTAGCCATTGCAGAACGTTCGCTTAGAGGGATAAATACATCAGTATCTCTTGTAAGATATACTCTAGCTGAGGTATTTTCTCTTAAAAGATCATATAATTTTAAGGAAATATCCAGTACTACATCACTTTCTTTTAAACCTGAGGGGCCTACAGCTCCTGGATCATGGCCACCATGTCCTGGGTCAATAACTATCACCTGTCCACTTAAATCAGAGGAATTTATCCTATAAGAACTACTAATAGAACCTGTCCGTGTTCCTTGACCAACATCTATTACTTTCTCTTCAACTTCAATTATTTCTTCCGACATCATGTCCTGACTTTTCTCTTCATTTTGATTCTCTATCATTATTTCTTCTTGTCGATTTGCTCGATTAGATAGATTATCAATATAATTATATGCTGTATTTAATAGTAATAGAGATGCCACACCCTTAGCAATAGAAATCAAACTATCACTGTTTGAGTTATTATCTAATGCTAATGCAGTTTCAGTGTTTACAATAAAGACAAAAAACATTATAAAAACAAGTAGAATACTAAGGTATTTGCGCATTTAGATTTCACCTTCCAATATTATTGTCGTACTTAATTTAATTTCTACGTTTATATATATTTCCCTTTAGGTAAATTATTGGAATTCTTTATAGTTACTAGTAAAAGTTAAAATTATTTTTATTAAAGCTAACAATATATTTCCTTGCATAAAGAGGATTATGCAAAACTTGACATAATCCTCCCCTAGGTATCCTTTCATTAGTCCTTATAAATCATGCATAGTGCTATCACTAATCTCTACTGTTTGCAATAGTGTCAATGTCTATCAGTGTTTTCTAAATCTAGGAGTTTTTTATAAAAGGATCAATATTAATATGATAGGTATAATAATAATAAAAATATCTATATCTGTTCTAGGCTTTCTTCTCCTTCTTCCTTGAACTTCCTCAGTCATTACTCCACCTCCTCTATTTGATAGCAGAATCACAATATATTATTCCTCATATATATATTGTGTGAAAAAATAATAAAATTCAATAATTAAATTCTATTTGAAGAAAACATAATAAATATTTTTTAACATATATATTATTGATACTATAAGACCTTAATCTACAATTAGGGGGAGTAATATGATTTTTATAATAAAATGTAATTATAAAAAAATAATATACTTTCTATTAATAATATTTCTAATTGCTATTATTTCTAATTTTTACTTGCAGAGAAAAGTGCTTAGGCCAGTTTTAGATGAAGAAACGAATGCTTTTTTATACTCTATGGTACAAGAAATATTTGATATACGTAATGACACTATCCTTAAAGAAGATCTCCCACAATTAGAAAGTCTATATAACACAAATGTTAGAAATGGAATATGGGCATATGAGCATGAACTAAAAAAAGCAAAGTACTTACATGAGTGGTCTGAAAAGCAAAGCATCGAATTTAAAAGTATTGTATCAAATATAATTGTACGTTATGCTAATGAAAAAAATGATGGATATTCAATAAACTTAATGGTTAATACAGAATATCAATACAATTACTTAGATGAACCTGAAGTACTTAATAGCTTTAGGATAGGAACTTATCATACACTAGACCTAATGCCTTATGATGAAGAATGGTTAATTACAAAAGAATGGTATACTGACCCTTTCGCAGATTCGCTTAATACAGATGATTTAGAAAATCCAAAAATTAGTGAAATAATTAATTCTCAAGAAGCAAAAGACTTAAAAAATCTCAAGCAAAAAAGACTTGATGCAATAGAATATTTAGATAAATATTGTGGAGCAGCTACTTTACCTGAGTACGGATATAAATACAACACAGATTATAGAGATTACAATCATCTCGGAGGGGATTGCGCTAATTTCGCATCCCAGATGCTCTACGAAGCTGGCGGTTTTACAAAAGGAGGGACATGGAATTATGCAAATGGTGCAGGTAGTAGAGCCTGGCTTAATGCAGATGCTTTTAATAATTTTATGGTTTATAGTGGTAGAGGAACAAGAATCGCCCGTGGTTCTTATGCAGAAGTACTAAAAGCATCATATAATCTATTACCAGGTGATTATATAGCATATGAAAAAAAAGGTAAAGTAGTACATATTTCTTTAGTAAGTGGTATAGATTCTAAAGGGTATATCCTGGTAAATTCACATAATACAGATCGTTATAGAGTCCCCTGGGACCTAGGATGGAGTAATAAAGGCATTAAATTTCATTTGGTCAGGGTACATTTTTAACTTTAAATAAGTAAAAGAAAGGCATGTTTATAATCCATGCCTTTCTTTTTTACGTTTTAGGTTTAAATAAAAGTGCAACAAAAAAAGCAATAATAACGGCTGCACTTATACCCGCACTTGCAACCTCAAGTACTCCTTTAAATAGGCCTAATAGCCCATATTTCCCAGCCTCAGTAACTACTCCCTTAGTTAAAATATTTCCAAAACTAGAAACAGGTATCATAGCCCCTGCTCCAGCAAATTCAATTAATGGATCATACAAACCTAATCCTGATAGAATAGCCCCAAGGACAACTAAGCCAACTAAAAGATGTGCAGGTTTATATTTAGTATTATCTAAAAATATTTGTCCAAGTCCACATATTAATCCACCAACAAGAAAAGCTGTAAAATAATTACCCAATATTTATCAACTCCCTGGTATTTTTTCTATTACTATCCCATGTGCTATTGCTGGTATTGATTCACCTTGCATTAATGATAATGGGCTCAATAATGCACCAGTACCAACAACTAAAACTCTATTTAATTGACCTGATATGATTTGAGGAATTATCACACTAGCTAAGACAGTAGCAGAAGCAGCACAACCACTCCCGCCAGCACCATATTTCTCATCATCTCCAAAAATCATATCTCCACAATCCTGTAGTTTATCACCTAACTCTACATTTTTTTCTCTAAGTAGGGTTTCTAAATTACTTTTGCCTACTGATGCTAAATCTCCTGTCAATATAAGGTCATAATCCTGTGGTCCACGACTAGTATCCATAAAATGTTGAAGTATAGTATCTGCAGCCGCTGGTGCCATTGCTGAACCCATATCATTAGCATCTTTTGTACCGAGATCAATGACCTTGCCAAAAGTACAATGAGTAATCCAAACCTGGCCTCCTAGCCAACCTAAAATATAAGCTGCAGAACCTGTCACAGTCCACTGATTATTCTCCGTATATTGAATCCCGTATTCTATTGGCATTCTATATTGTCTTTCTGCTGTCTGATAATGACTTGAAGCAAAGCATAATACACAATCTGCAAAACCACCATCCATCTTCATGCTAGCAATGCCCATTGACTCAACTATAGTTGAACAGGCCCCATAGATACCTAAAAAAGGAATATCATAATCTCTAGACACATATGTTGCTGTAATGATTTGATTTAAGAGATCCCCAGCTATTAGAAAATTTATATCTGAAGGTGGAATCGAAGCTTGTCCCAATGTATAATCAATAACATCGGAAACCATTTTCTTTTCACCTTTTTCCCATGTTTTTTGTCCACACATGGGATCATCATAAACCAAATCAAAATGAGAACCTAATGGTCCTTTTCCCTCTTCAGGTCCTACAATTGAGCCCTGAGCAATAATATGTGGTGGATTTTTAAATGTTAAGGTCTGACCCTGTAGCTTTTTTGCCATTTTTTAACCTCCCAATACCTTAGTCAATAAACCAATAATAAAAGCTGTTACCATACCATATACCAATACAGGTCCAGCTACATCAAATAACTTAGCTCCAAGACCTAAAATTAGTCCATCCTGTTTATATTCCATAGCAGGAGAAACCATAGCATTAGCAAACCCTGTTATTGGAACTAGTGAGCCAGCACCTGAAAATTGACCAATCTCATCATAAACACCTATACCAGTTAATAATGCTCCAATAAATATCAATGTTATTACACTTAAAGTGCCAGCATCATTTTGCGACATATCAAATAACAAGTAAAAGTTCCAGAAACCCTGACCTATTACACAAATCAATCCTCCCACTAGATATGCTTTAATAAAGTTCATAGTTTTATTTTTAGGGGGCTGATTTTCTTTGACAATTTTTTTATACTCATCTTTTGTCTTATTTATATGTTTCATCTAATTCTTCCTTTCTTATAATTTAGTGAACAGATCATCATGATTTATTACTCTCTTTAATTTAGCTTTTTCAGCTATTTCCAAAACTTCTTTATATTCTTCTCTACTTATCCTACGATTTAATATATCATGATCTATAGCCTTATAAGCAGGATAATATTGATCCATTATATTCAAATATGTATCTTCTGAAATATCTTTACTAATAAAGTCCATCACTTCTTTTGTTCCTGCTAGATTTTCTGGTAAAACTAGATGACGAACAATCAAACCCTTTTTGGCAATCCCTCCTTCTATTTTTAAATCCCCAACCTGTCGATGCATCTCTTTAACTGCTTTTTTTACAATCTCTATATAATTAGATATTTTTGAATATTTTAAAGCGATATTTTCATCAGAATACTTAATATCTGGTAAATAAATATCAACAACACCATCTAATAATTTTAGTGCCTCAATATCATCATATGCACCCGTATTATATACTATTGGAATTTTGAGACCTTCTTTACAAGCCTCTAAAATTGAAGCTAATACTGCATGGATCATATGACTTGCTGTAACAAAATTAATATTATGACAACCTTTATTCTGTAGATCAATCAATATTTTCCCTAGTTCTTTAACAGTTACTATACTTCCTTCCCTTAAATGACTAATATCATAGTTTTGGCAATAAATGCATTTCAAGTTGCAACTACTAAAAAATACTGTTCCTGAGCCTAAGTTTCCTACTAATGGGGCTTCTTCACCATAATGAGGAGCGAAGCTGGCAACAATTATTTCCTTCCCTATCTGACAATATCCAGTCTCATTTTTTGTCCTATCAACATGACAATGATGAGGGCACAACTTACAATCTTTTAAGATATCGTAAGCCTTTTCTACTCTCTTCTCTAATTCTCCAGAAGAAAACAAGTCAAGATAAGCTGAGTTAATAATAATCACCTCCTAGACTTCACTAAATTTATTATCTTCAAAATTATATTTTTTATTATATTTTTTATTATATTTTGCTGTTTATAATAAATTTTCTTACTATAACTCATACTAAAAAACCGAAAGATACGATTTTCTAATAAATAAAAAGAAGCTTAAGTTGATTTTTAAAAAACAAAATAAAGGACGGTGCTAAATGGAATTATCACCCAAGTTATATCAATGGATAGTGCGACCAGACTGGTATAATAAGAGATTTACAAATAATGTACTTAATAAAGAAAATATCTATCACAAGAAAGTGCTTGATTTCGGTTGTGGAGTTGGTTCAAATTCATTTTTATGTAAAGCAGAAAACTATTTAGGAATTGATACAGATAAAAATAGAATCAAGCAAGCTAAAAGAAATTATCCAGATTATAACTTCGCTAATGTAGAAAAAGTGGAGTTAAATGAGAATTCTTTTGATCTTATTCTTATCATAGCAGTTTTACATCATATTCCTTCAGATGAATTAGAAAAGATTGTGGAAGATTTCAAAAAAATACTTAGACCAAATGGAGAAATATTAGTTATAGAACCCTGTTATTATAATCATTGTACGTTCAATAATCATTTTATGAGTTTTTTTGATAAGGGTAAATTTATTAGATCTAAAGAAGAATACTTTAGATTTTTTCAAAATAAAAACTTTAAGATAAAATCATATAGAGAGTTATCAAAATTATTGTATAAAGAAATATTCTTTTCAGTTTCTTTATAACTTAGTTTTAAATACTTACTAATATATGACTCAAACTCTTCCAGACTATGATTATAAAATTATAATCTACCTTATTAGGAAAAAAGTTTATACACCCAAGCATTAAAAAAGACGATTCTATGATTTAATATTTTCACAGAATCGTCTTTTTTTTAATCTTTCTTCTTACCCATTTCATTAGGTATAAAGTTTTTTAAACGATTTACTACACCTTCCCAACTTCCTTCATTTATAAATAGGAATATCAAAATTCCTACAACGAGTAACCCTATAATCCAGGGAATAGAAGCATATGCACTCCTACCCCTTTGAGCAGAAGCTTCCTCACCATATAATATATTGATCAACGGCTCAGCCAGCAAATGAGCACTTGCTATAGCCTGTTCTTTAGTAGTTGTATGTGTACCAAACTCAAGTAAAACAGAATTAGGAGAAATACTTTGATTATAATTACCTCTACCAAAGAAAATATCTCGTACTAATCCAGGATATATTTCATCAGCTGCAGCTTTTAATTGTCTTGCAAACTGATCATTTACAGAGCTGTTAGGATTTTGCCTACCTATAACTAATCTTACCTGGCTAATAGTTTCTCCATCAATCTCTGTTAAGTACTCCCCTGGATCAGGAATCCCATCTCTATGAAGATCAAGAACAACATGAGGCATTTCCTCCGAAACCTCCATAGCTGTAGCACGAGACCTTTCATACGAAGCACCGTCATGGGGTAAATGAAGATTCTCGTTATGAACTACTCTAACACCTAAATTTTCTAAAGCAGATGCCAACTCACGACCAACCTCATGTATATCTCCAGGCCCTTCTACAGCAGCTTCACTTGGTTCATATGACTCTCCGTTATGAGTATGATATATTGCTACTACTCTTTCCTCATCTTGAGAGTAATGATATGGAACACGTAATTCTGTTATCCCCTGTAATAAATCAATTTCACCCTTTTTTACTGCAGTAGCTCTATCATCACTTGCTTCCTCAATTACATACTCAATATTATCAGTACTAATATACCTGTCTCCTCTTACTACTCCACGAGCTGTAGCAAAAATATAGTTGCCGTCTTCATCATATACTCTTACTACATGATCTCCGCAATGTTCCATAAATTCTGCTGCAACAAAGCTAGAACTTAGAATGAAAATTAGACTTAGTAGAAAAATAAATATTGTCTTTTTCTTTAACATATTATCCCCCTTTTAAATAATCGAATTATTCTTATATACATATCTCTTTTACTATTTTAACCTATTATCAAAATTTAATTACATAAAAAAACAACAGATGTATAATAGCTAACTACTATTCTAAAAGCTAGATTAGTAAAAAGTCCTATCTTAAATAAGAAAAGCTATGAATAATTATAGTAAATTCACTTAGTATTAATGTTAACGAAACAAAAACATTAAATATCTTGAAGATATGTATATAAAATTGCTAATAGGTTATCTTATAAAATGAACAATAAAAAGGAGGTAGAATATGTCTACAGTAATTGGCGTTTTTGACAACAAAGAAAGTGCAGAACATGCTTTAAATCAAGTACGTAATGCTGGTATTACCGATGATAGAATATCTATGGTAGCCAAAGAAGATCAAGTCAGAAATAACAATGAAAATGAAGGCGGATATGCGGAACAAAATCTTGGAGATGGTGCAGCTACTGGTGGAGCAATCGGTGGTATAGCCGGCCTAATAGCAGGTGCTGGAGCATTAGCTATTCCTGGAATTGGACCCATTATAGCTGCAGGTCCTATCGCTGCTGGATTGACTGGCTTAGCTGCAGGTGGTATCGCTGGAGGACTTATAGATATGGGAATCCCTGAGGAACGTGGAGACTACTACGAAGGCGAAGTTAAAAAAGGAAAAATAGTAGCCGCTGTAGAAGCTGATGAAGACAAAGTTGATGATGTATCCTCTGTATTAAGAGATAACGGTGCAAGTGATGTAGAAAGTCACTAAATCTCAGTAAATTTTCTTATAAAAAGAATTTTTTCCTCATTAATATAAATAGCAAGCACAGTTAATAGTGCTTGCTATTTATAATTTCAGAAATGAAAACTAAATCTACCACTTCTTTAAGTCTGAGCTAAAGATGTAAAATATCAAAAAATATATTATTTAAGGGAGGACAATATGTTTATTGTTATTGCTAGGACAATAATACTATACTCTTTAGTAATTATAGTGCTTCGTATAATGGGTAAAAGGCAAATCGGAGAACTCCAACCTTTTGAATTTGCTATCACCATAATGATATCTGCACTAGCAGCTATCCCTATGGAAGATACAGGAATACCCCTTGTATCCAGTATTATACCCATATTATTGCTTTTGGCTTTTCAAATGGCACTTTCTATTATTACATTAAGAAGTTCTAAAGCTAGGGCAATTATTTGTGGTAAACCACGAATTCTAATTGAAAACGGGAAACTAGTAGAAGAAGAACTAAAAAATTCCAGGGTTAATCTGAATGATTTATTTGAACAATTAAGACTAAAAGGCTATCCCAATATCAGTGACGTAGAGTTTGCAATACTGGAGACAAATGGTAAAATAAGTGTAATTCCAAAATCACAAAAAAGACCAGTAAATCCCGAAGACCTAAATATACCTACGAAATACGAAGGTCTCTCTCATTCCTTAGTTATCGATGGAGAAATACAGGACTATAACCTTAAAAAACTAAACTTAAATAAAGAATGGTTAAGAGCAGAGTTAGCAAAATATAATATAGAAGATCCATCTGATACTTTTTTTGCTGCTCTAGACACATCTGGTAATCTTATTTACCAAAAAAAAAGAAGATAAAAAGGAGGTTTAAAGATGAGAATAATAGCTGTTATACTCTTAATTATATTTATTTTCACCCTTGCTATCTATGGTTACAATAAACTCAGTGCTTATGCAGAAGATATCTATATCCTACTTAATGACTTAGAAAACAATATTAAAAATGATAATTGGGATATGGCTAATATACATAAAGAGAAACTCAAAGAAAAATGGGATGAAAGCCAGAAAAGAATAGCTCTTATGATAGATCATACTGACTTTCATGATTTAAATATAGTTATGACAGAAATATATTTTTTAATTGAACAAAGAGAAAGAGATAAAGTTCTTAGAGAAATAACAATCGCTAAAGAATTAACCCAACAACTAGCAGAGCAAGCTAAGCCTATCTTAGAAAATATCTTTTAACATTAATATAATTATAATCATCTAATAATGCATAATGTAATTTTGAGACTCCATATTAGACAATTGATAATCATCCAACCAATAAGCTTCTGCATTACGTTTAAAAGAAAAAAATTTACCGCTATTTTTATTATCATAAGCTCGATGGTATTTAAAAAATATTTTTTTGTCATTCATACCTAATATTTTAATTTTTCCACTTGCATGAGATAAAACAAAAGAAGATCTTTTAGCTAAACCAGAGACCATAGATTTTGCTTTCTCATATATTTTATATCCTTCTTCAATAGGAACAGCATACTCCTTATTTCCAATTGAAGGTCTACATTGAAAAACATAATATGAGGGGATCCCAATAAATGACAGCTCTTTGAATAACTCAGCTAACACTTTTGGCTTATCATTTAATTTACGAATCAATGGAGTCTGATTAGCTAATATAACCCCTGAATCTATCAGTATTCTTAAAGATTCAACTGCCTCTTTAGATAATTCTTTTGGATGATTTATATCAGTAATCAAATATAATCTCTTTTCTTTCGTACTATATTTTCTAAACATATCTTGTAATTCTTTATCTTCTATTATGCGGTAAGGATTAAAAACGGGTATTTTAGTACCGAAACGTATTATTTCTACATGTTCTATTTCACGAAGTCCTTTAAGTATCTTCTCTAATCTATTTGTAGAAATCATTAAAGAATCCCCACCTGTTAATAATACATTAGTAATTTCCTCATGTTCCCTTATGTAATTTAAAGCAGAGTCAAGATCTTCTAATTTTTCTCTATGTCCATTTTTAAAAATCCTTTTCCTAAAACAATAACGGCATATACCGGCACAAACGTTACTCACTAATAATAATATAGTTGAATCATATTTATGCTCCACACCCTGCATTACTGTGTACTTACTCTCGTTAGATGGATCTAAAGCACCCCAATTATCTAACTCTCCTAAATTTGGCATTATTATTCTTTTAATCGGATCATTAGAATCATTCCAATCAATTAAAGACATGTAATAGTTATTAGCCCTAAAGGAATATTTATCTGTAACATTCTTTAGATCTTCCTTTTCATCTTCGTCTAAATATTCCACTTTCTCTAAATTGCTAAAATATTCGATCTTCAACTTCACCATCTCCTTTATCTTTTTTCTTTCTTCATCTTTAAGATATTTTATACTAAATATATGAAAAAAGAGCGTAAAATTAAGTTTAGGCTCTTTAGCTAATTAATCTTCTTTTCTATTAATATGTTTTTTTAATAATGAGAACATAGTATTATAAAATGCTTTATTATCTTCATCTGTTCTTTTATTAAATCCTGGATGCTTCTTTCCTGCTCTTCTAATTTTAGAATTATGATGACGTAACATTAAAAGATAATCAATATTTTCATCATTATAAAAATTACCAAAATGATTTATAACATAAGTCTTTTTTCCTAAGACTAAAGCAGCTAAACCATAATCTTGAGTAATGATAATATCATTTTTCTTTGCATTATTATATACAAGCATATCAACAGATTGAGTTGCTGTATCTGTTACTATAACTTGTCCAATCTTTGATTTAATTTGATGTGCTAGATCAGTATATATAATAAGTTCGCAATCAAAATCAGAAGCTAACTTTTCACACTCATTTATAACAGGACAAGCATCACCATCTACTAAAATACGCATATATTAACACCTATTACTTTTATAATATTATTTAAATTATACCACACAAAGGAAAAAAATTCAAATTAAGCATAGTATAAATAAGGAATCACTTTCTATTCTTCAGGTTCAATATTAATATCTATGTAATCATCATCAATATTTTTGTGTGACCTATCTTGAGGTGTTTGATATCGAAAATTAAAGCTCTTTCTTTTTATATACTTATTAAACTTATTTTTTATTACTTTAGCATAGATTTTACGAGTAGCTGGTATAATCAAAGAAAAACCTGTAATGTCGGTAATTAAGCCTGGAGTAAGAAGCATAGTCCCTCCTATCAAAATTAATAGTCCTCCTATTAAGTCATCTGCTGGCATATTTCCATTATTTAATCTAAGTTTTATTCTTTTAATTACTAGATAACCCTGACCGCGGGCTAGACTTACTCCTACTAAGCCAGTGACAGCAACTAAAAATACAGTTGGGATCACACCAATATATTCTCCTACTTTAATTAGAAGAGCTAATTCTATTAATGGTACCATAGTGAATAACAATAACAACTTTATAAACAATTTTATCACCCTTTAACATTTTATCTTTTCCTAATTAACAGTAAATATCTATGAAATTAACTATTTCTTATAGTATATCATAATATAGTATATCATAAAACTCACTTCATTTGCTTTTTTACTGGATAATCTATATTAAATATTATCACAATTACAATAATCATACATATAATAATATGTAGTTCCTAATTTTTGGAGATTTCTTCCTAAGAAGAAAATTATTATACGACGTTTAAATTTATGTTTTGTGCCAGTTGATTGTATCTAGAGTGATCCATATTTTTTTATCTAATTATTTTGCTATATCACTTGACAGGACATAATCAAACGCTTATAATTAACATTGTACAAAAACTTAATATAATCCAATTGTTAGGTGAGGCTCCTATATGGATATAAGTTACTGCCCAAAAACGTCCAGAGACGCCAATGGGTATAACAGGCATGATCGAAATAAGGTCTGCTTAATGTAACTGATTATTTGATAATCTACGTCATATAGTGCTAAAACCAAAACGAGGGGTTGGATAATTACTTAATTGTTAATATAACAGCCCTATTGGCTGTTTTTTCTATTTGAGAAATAAAATTTTGACTAGATATTAATATTTAGTCAAAATAGTAAGTAATTTCTCAAAGAATCATTATACTATAAATATAAAGGGAGGTTTTGCGATGGAATATATAGAAAAAATAATTAGTCTTTTAGAAGGAAAAGAAATGAGGGAATTAAAATCCTTATTAAATACTCTAGAAGTTCACCAAATCACAACATTAATTGATGAATTATCTAAAAAAGAAGAGGTGATAATTTTTAGGCTACTTAATAAAGATTTAGCCCTTGAGGTATTTGAAAAACTTGATTCATCTCAACAGGAAGAAATAATCGCCTCTTTTGCAGAAAATGAAGTTATAGAATTAATGGCAGATATGGCTCCTGATGATAGAGCAAGATTATTAGATGAATTACCTGCTAAAGTTGCTAAGAGGATTTTAAACAAATTAAATGAAGAAGAAAGAAAAATGACTGCTGCTCTTTTAGGTTATCAAGCTGAGACAGCTGGACGAATAATGACTCCAGAATACATAAGTATAAAAAGAGAATTAAGCGTCCAGGAAGCTATAGACTACATCAGAGAAGCTGGAATGGACAAAGAAACAGTTTACAATATCTATGTAACAGATCAAGGCAGAAAACTTAAGGGTGTTATTACTTTAAGAACACTTGTTATGGCAAATCCTGAAGATAAAATCTCAAGGATTATGTATGAACATCCAGTATCAGTTACAACTGATACTGATCAAGAGTATGTTGCACGTTTACTAAAACAACAGGACTTACTTGCAGTACCTGTTGTTGATAGGGAAAAACGTTTAGTTGGTATTGTAACATTTGATGATGCTATGGATGTTATTGAAGAAGAAACTACTGAAGATATCATGGATAAAGCTGGTCTTACCCAATTAGGAAAACAGGAAACTGACCGTAGCCAGGTATTAATTGGTGGTTCATTTTTAGATATCTGGAAAGTTCGTGTGCCTTTCTTAATAATTACATTAATAGGTGGTATGTTAGCTGGTGTAGTAATTGAAGGTTTTGAAGAATCTTTAGAAGCTATCACAGCACTAGCCTTTTTTATCCCGGTAGTAATGGATATGGGTGGTAATGTAGGTACACAATCTTCAACGATTTTTACCAGAGCATTGATACTTGGACAAATAAACCTTAAGCGTTTCTTTAAACACTTATTCAAGGAGATGGGTGTAGGATTTACTATGGGTGCTTTATTGGGTGTATTATCAGGAGCTATTGCATTATTCTGGCAAGGTATGCCTGGTTTAGCCTGGGCAGTTGGTATATCACTTACCCTTACTGTAACATTAGCATCAACACTAGGGTTTTTTATCCCTTATATTCTCCACTCACTAGGATTAGATCAGGCTGCTGGTTCTGACCCTATTATAACAACTATAAAAGATATTAGTGGTTTATTTATATATTTCTTTTTAGTTAGCTTATTCTTGGGACATTTACTCTAGATAACACTTTCGTCTATAAGCTTATTGAAAGAATTATAATCACTTAACTATCTATGATACTAAAAAAAATCAAGCTCCAGTTCTTTTTAAGAACTGGAGCTTGATTTAAACTAATTGACGCTAAAGTTCCTCAGTAATTCAAGAACTTAAGATTTCGTATTTATAATCAATTGGAAATATTTCTACTTGAATCAGTGATAGCTAATTGATCAAGTTTGCTCTCTCTCCTGCTATACCAGATAAAGAAAACAATTACAGGTATTAATAATATGGCCCAGAGTGAAAAATTAAAGAGCTCAAAAGTCCAATATCTTAACAAATTACCTCCATCAAGAAATCCAGTGATCAAACCATCATAGCCTGGAAACTCGATATTAGCTTCGAGTGTTAAATTACTGTACATAAATGCTAATCTAGATGCAACTAACAATTTCCCAATCATTATAGGAATGAAAATAATAAAAGACTTCAATATATTACCTTTCACAGCTACAACTACCATTGATACTGCGGCAATTATAGTACTTAAATCAGCTAATGGTATAAAATTTACGCCCGGTATTAGAAAAGCTAGGATAAGTGCAACTGGCATCAATAATATCCCTGTTACAATTATTGAGGAATTGCCTAATAAAACGGCCAGATCAAGGCCGATATATAAGTCTTTACTATCTGGGTATTTCCTTTTGATAAAATCTTTCATACCATCAGAAACGCTCATCAATCCTTTACCTAAAACCCCTGCCATTAAAGGCAATATATATATAACTGCAGCTATGCTAAAAGCTAGTTCTAGTATTCCCCTAATATCATAAGCTGCTCCTATGCCAAGTAAAATCCCTAGAAAAAACCCTATAATCATTGGTTCTCCAAAAATTCCTAATTTATTTTTTAAATATTCTGGGTCAACATCTAATTCTTTTAGATATTTAAATCTATCTAAAAATTTATCTAGCCAGATTGCAAATGGATAATATGTTACTCCCGAGATTGTTGTAATAGAAATACCTTCCAGTCCACTTAATTCTTTTACTCTCAGGGCACTCCAATCAGCCAATTTCAGAGTAATAATATTTAGAAATATTACAGCAATACTGACATAGAAGAGATTATTCGTACTGTAATAAACCATTTTTCCAACGAGGATAAAATGCCAGTAATTCCAGATATCCACATTAACAGTTTTGGTCATTTTCATAGCAAGCATTATTACATTAATTAAAATAATTACAATAATAAATACAGGTGCCAGATTGAATGACCAGGCTATAGCAGCCAGCGGAGGCCAACCTACTTCAAGAACACTATACTCTAAAGATGTCCTATTTATAAGAGCCTCTACAGCAGGTCCAATATTCTCTACAAAATACCCTAGAATTATAAATATCCCTATAAAGCCAACACCTATGGTTAAGGCAGACTTAAAGGCCCTGCTTACTGGAATTTTAAATAGGATAGCCATTAAAAATATTAATAATGGAAGTACTACATATGGTTCAAAACTAAATATATATTCTACTATGTTAGCTAAAGTATTCACACTTTTACCCCTTTTCTTTTTCTTATAATTAGGAGCCAGATAATAATAAACCCCTAACCCTTATAATTTTTTACTATACTGAAAGCTAAGTAACTCTCTAAGTAAGTTCCTGGTCTGCTTTTTAAGATATCTTGTGGATTTATCTAAGAACCCACTTTCTTATTCAGTATATTCTTGAGCCCGATATAATTTTCCCGAGCCAGCTTCTTTTTCCAATAAAGCAGGAACTAATGCCCCTGGGATAACTGATTCTGGGCTATTAGGTGCCTCTTCTCCACCTAGATCTGTTCTTAACCAGCCAGGATCAAGCAAGTTCATCAAAACATCTGTGCCATTTAATTTTATAGCAAAATCTTTAACATATTTATCTATAGCTGCTTTTGATATTGCATATGGCGTTAGTTCAGGTTGGTCTTCTATTCCTGAAGATACATTTATTATTCTACCAAAAGCTCTTTCTCTCATCATAGGAAGTATTATATCACAGATTTTAATAGGAGATATGACATTAACATTAAATATTTTTTGGTATTCCTCAATTGGTGCATTATAGTCTTCTCTCCAGGGTACAGATATAGCTGCATTATTATAAAGTATATCGATTCCACCAGAAAGTTCCTCAGCTTTTGTAGCCATATACATAGCAGCTTCTGGTTCTGATAAATCTGCAGCTAATTCATATACCTCTACCTTTTTAGCTAATTCCTCTTTTAATTCTTTTGTATGATCCAGACTACGGCTATGTAGGACTAAATTTACACCCTTCTCTGCTAATGCCATAGCAATCTGTTTTCCCACACCACGACTTGCTCCTGTTACCAGAGCCCATTTCCCTTGAATATTAATCATAAAATCTCAACTCCTAGTATTTGATTTTAATTTATGAAACTTCACTATTTTGAATCATTATACTTAACTTCTCTTTCATAATTAATCCTTGGGATGCATTAAAATTGACCTACAATAAAATTACTAGTTATGAAAAACTTAATCAAAAAGATTATAAAACTCATCTATATTAATACCGCTAATATATCTTCTAAAAGCATTACTCTCTCTTATTAGTTCTTCCAGTCTCTTCATTTCTATAGATAAATTAGCCTGTTTTAAGGCCTTACCCCTTCTAATTAATAAAGTATCTCCAGTGATACTATCAACAGTAAGCAAACCTTTTGCTTCCAGAACTTTTACACCTTGCATAACCGTACTTTCCATTTCTGCTGTTTTACTGGCTATCTGAAAAAGACTAAGAAGCCCATTCCTCTTATTAATTATATATTTACATATTCCGGCTAGTTCTTTCAGAAAATTATTAATACTATTATTCATCAAGACAGGATTACTTAGAAAAAGATAATTAGCTTTAGTAGTATATATTAACTCCCTTAATATATCTAAAGAGGGAGGAAGACTCATAAATACAAGTACATCAGTCTGTCTAGATATATATCGATTAATAATTTCTATTTGGGTATAATCATTTTTTAAATCTTTTTGATCAAAGATAACTTTCTTCATCTCTGAAAGATTCCAATCAAAATTTTTCTTTAAACCTTCATGATATAGAGAGATCTTCTCTAAGATAATATCATCTTTCAATAATATAGTTTTTAATTTTGTAATCGCTTGAATAACAGGCTTATCTTTCTTGTTATCAAATACTTCTTCTCTCAAATCTATAATTTGCAATTTATCAGTTATTCTTCTACTTGTATCATATAAGTGATAATCTGCCTTTTCTTCTCCTACTCCTGTAAAACTGTCACAGGCTTCTTCTACTACTAACTGGACTTCTCTTTTACCTTGATAATCATTTATTCCTATAGAATAGATAAGATCTAGATTGTTACTAATTTTTCTCTCTCCTGCCCACCACCAAATAGCAGGAATCTGCACATCTTTTTGAGCAAGAGTCAAGCGTAAATGTTTCTTACCTAAAGTACTTCTTTTATACAGTAACTCCAGCTCTTTGGATATAAAGACAGGTTTGGGGTTCTTCTCTCCAAAAGGAGCCAGCCTCCTTAACTGTTCATAAGTGTCAAGATTTACTTTATCAAGTGTCAGCATCCCATCTACCTTGATTGATTTTACTCTTGAAGATTTTTGCAGTTTTTCATCAAGAATAGTTTTTAATAGTTTTTTAAAAGAACTTAAATTATCCTTAGGCAAAGAAAAACCTGCAGCTCCTGCATGACCCCCAAATTTACTAAGATATCTATTGCATTTTTTAAGTTCCTGATATATATCAATACCAGGAATAGAACGAGCTGACCCAGTCAAAGTTATCCCATCATCTTTTTCAGATATTAGGATAGCGGGTACATTATACTTTTCAGCCAGCCTCCCAGCAGCAATGCCAAGAACACCATGATGCCAGTTAGAACGATATAAAACTACTGCTTCACTACTTATATCTGGATTTGTTTCTTCTAGATATATATTATCTGCTTCTTCAATTACTCTATCTTGTATCTCTTTTCTTTTTTTATTAATTTCCTCTAAATTTTCAGCCAGCTCTTTAGCTTCCTCTTCACTATTACTCAATAACAATTCAACAACAATACTGGCATTTTCCAATCTACCTGCTGAATTTATCCTAGGAGCTAGATTATAAGCAATATCCTCCTCTGATAAATCATCTCTATTTACTCCAGTAATTTTAAGTAATTCTTTTAAACCAATACGCTCACTATTAGCCAGTACAGCTAATCCTTTTTGCAGCAAATAGCGGTTTTCTTTCTGTAATGGAACAACATCAGCTACAATAGATAGTGATAATAGATCAAGAAAATTCTCTACTTCCTCTTCTCTATTAATTTTTTTAAAAATAGCTGCTGTCAAAAAATAAGCCATCCCAGCACCTGGTATATGATAAGCTTGGTCATCTTTATCCAGCAACTTCGGTGTCAAAATATAATCAGCTGCTGGTAGTTCTTCAGGTAAATTGTGATGATCGGTGACCAGAACATCTATACCTAGTTCTTTAGCCAGAGCCACTTCTTCATAATTTGATATTCCACAATCACAGGTAATTATAATGTCAGTCTTCTTAGCCAAGTCCCTAATAACATCTTTATTCATACCATAACCTTCAGTAAATCTATCTGGTATATGATAATTCACTTCAAGACCCAGGCTGCTTAATAATTCTACTAAAATAACAGTTGAAGTAACACCATCCACATCATAATCACCATAAACACAAATTCGTAGTTTTCTTTTAGCAGCATCTAATATAAAATTAACACTTTCTTCCATATTGGGAAAGGCATAAGGATCCTTCGCTTGATAGTAGTCAGAATTCAAAAATTCTTTGACTTTCTCTGGACAATCTATTCCCCGTTGCAAGAGAATCTTAGCCAGCAAGGTATTACCATCCAACTCTTTTCTCAACCATTCTGGTATATAAATGTCATCCTGTATAATAACTTTAGTTTCCATAATGACTCCTTTGATTAAAAATCTATTTCGTCAATAGTATCCCAATCCAGATTTAGATCAAGATCATCTTCTTCCACAGCTATAAATTCAGCCTTTTTACCATGGCATATTGGTCGATACTCGCAATATTTACAAATAGCAGGGTCCTCTGTTGCAGTAAATTGATGATAATCAAGTCCCTTTATCTCCTGCACTAAGTCCAGAAAGTATCTTTCATCTTGCTGAAACTTCTTATTATTATAAGTAATAGTCACCTTATCATCAGGAAAACGCGGGTTCCAATAAACAATACCAAACGGGGGACGGTTCTCTGTTTGGTATTGATAATACTTCTCACCTGCCTGATATAAGACATATAAATACAATCTTGTCTGGATATTATCCTGCAAATTTTGTGCAGATAGAGGCTGTTTATTAGTCTTCCAGTCATATATAATAAGTTTATCTTCATTTTTACTAGAAAATAATAGATCGAACTTTACCAGTAATTTCATTCCGCCTTTATTTATACGCATCTCCTGTTCGGGATAGAAATCATCAAAACTATTAAATGGTTTAAACTCCTTTAATTTATCAAACCATAGTCTAAGTTGGCCACTTAGTATTTCTTCTGCTATTTCTTCACCCCTTGCATAATACCTTTGTGCAAGACGATGAAATTTGCTTCCCATTTCTATCAATTCCTTCTGATCTTCGCTTCCACCCCAATCCTGAGGCCAGAACAAACCATCCAGATAACGATAGCGAAAACGCAAAGGACATTTTTGATATACTGCAAAAGCAGACTGGCTAAAATAAAGTTCCTCTATGTTAGATATTAACATATATATACACCTCTTTTTCTGCGACCTTAATGGCCTATTACTGTCCGTATCTGAGTTTAATAAAAAATACACAAATAAACAAATTTTTTTATTTAGATTTCAAACGGCCAGAAGCATTTTTAGCAAACTCCTGTAATTTTAAAAATGGCAATGCTTCATTAACATCCTTACTATTACCGTTATCATATATAACTTCTCTATGAGCTGTCAACATTAGGTTTCTTTTGGCCCGAGTAATACCTACATACAACAATCTTAATCTTTCATTAATAAACTCTAGATTTGCTTCCCTCTGTGGATCATCCTGGTATTTTTCATTTATAAGATTTTCTAGATTGGCCTTAGCTACAGCGGCTGGATTGCTATATCCATCCTTTAAATAGTAATATTCAGATCGAAACTTATCATCCAGCGAAGATGGAAAATTGTTATCACTTAAATTAGTTAAGAAAACCGTATCCCACTCTAGACCCTTAGATTTGTGATAAGTAGTAATAGTCACTTTCCCAGGTGCTGGTTCAAAGCCTTTACGGTCATATATATTTCTAGCAAAATTCTTAAAACTATCTTCTAGTCTAGGGAGCTGATCTGCAATCTCGTGTAATTTCCAGTGAGGATTTTCATCTAATTGAATCTTTATCTCTAAAGCTATATTCTGAGCAAGAGCTAACTCCTCCTCCTTTAAATCTAGCTGTTCTGCTAAAAACAATACCAGTTCATCAGGTGGAAGTTTTACACTAGCATCAATCCATAATGATAATCTTTCAAGACTATCTAGCAAAGAAGACATTAGATTATCATCTACCATATGATCAAGATATTCATGAAGACGTAATTCTCCTCCTATAGGGTAGATTAACTCCTCCGCTGAATATTTTTCAAAGATTCTATCTAGAAATTCTAATTCGTCCCCTTCTTCAATTAAAAAAGATAGTAAAATTTCCTCTAAAACCTTGATTAAATTAGCCTTCTTATGAGGTTCAGCTAAATAATATATTATTTTTTTAAAGTCTTTCAATATTACCAGCCTTTCGGCAATTTGATCACTCATACATTCATACTCTATATCAAGTTTTTCTAAATTTTCAATTACAGATCCTATTATATATTTTGATGGTAATAAAATAGCTACAGTATTCTCAGGATTATCATCTAGATGACTTTGGGCAAATTTGGATACCATCTCTATTTCCTTTTTTGAAGTAGAAAAAGAATTGCAGGCAATAGTGTAGCCTTCTGTTTCTGGATTAGGAAAAGGATCGTTTTCATCTACAGGATATATATACTTCTCTTCAAGTGCTTTTCTACATACTTCAACTGGATGTTCATTAACAGTCCATTTCACAAGATAGTTTGCAAAATCAATAATGTCTTCACTACTACGACTGGAATAGAGAATTGAACGTTTATTAACATCTTTACTATCAGTATATTTGCGAAAAAGTATGGGATTAGCTGCAGTAAAAGTCCCCATAATGGCCTGATTTGAATCTCCTACTCTAGCTAAATTACCGCTCTTTTTTGAAAGCAAAGACAATATTCTATTTAAGCGCAAGTTAGAATCCTGTGCTTCATCTTCAAAGATAAAGCTATATTTCCCCTGTAATCTTTCCAAAAGCAAATCATCTTTCTCCAATAATTCCAGGGAATAAGATATCAAATCATCAAAATCAAGGAATCCATTATGTTTCATTTTTTTATCATATTTAGCATAAATACTAAAAGCCCAATCAAGATAGCTATCATTCACTGCTTTCCCCTGCAAAGCATATACATCATCTTTATTAAGACCATATGTTTTAAACTGCGAGATCATATTATCTATAAAGTTTGGGAAATCTTTATCACGCCACTTTTCTCTAGCTCGATTATAATCAATATAATCAGAATCAAAATACTTGAAGAAAATACCTATATTATCCTTCACCCATTCATCAAAAATTTCTCGAAGTATACGTCCTTTTTGATCAGGATCTATAATTTTAAAGTCATCATTTATTAATAAGAATTCAGGCTTCTCCTTCAAAATATTTAACGCAAGGGAATGCAATGTCCTTACCTCATATCCCCTATTTCTTGACAATCCTTTTGCTTCAAGATAATCTCCGATACGGGAACGAAAATTAGCCACTGCTGAATTCATGTATGTTACAATCAATATCTTTCCTTTTCCAGTATAGCCCTGTTCTATTAGCTCAGCAGCCAGATAGGCGAGCACTGTGGTCTTACCTGCACCTGGCACAGCTGGCACTGCCATTTTACCGCCCCTATATTCAGCTACTTCTATCTGTCCAGGTCTAAGCTTTATCAATTAATTCACCCCTTATCTCAGCACTATGCATCCAATCATATAATGGCCCTTCCTGCTCCCAACCTCTACTATTAAGGAAACTATCTGCTAAATACAAACCATCAGTACATTTGCTTAAAATACTTTGTAGATAATCTAACAATTGTTCTTTTCGCAAACTCTGATCTAGTTCATCATCCCAGTGAGGAGAATCCTTTCTTTGGGGAGCAAGTAAATAAGGATTCGTCAGCTCTTTTGCTATACTTCGCAACCAATTCTTACTGGATATATCCATCCAGAAGAGATATTTAACTGACTTAATTTCAGGATTAAACAAAAATTTATAAGGAGTAGTCAGGACAATTTTTTGCAGATCTTCAGGTATATTATACAAAAATTCTGCTGCCAGTGTACCTTTAAATATCATATCAATAAAATGCTTACCCATTTCTTTTTCCTTAAAATCTTTAAAGTTTTTAACTACCTTTTGAAAATTACTAATAGAATCAATCATCTGTCTGCATGATAATATGTCCTGATAGTCTGGCTCAAGAGGTGCGAGAAGTTCAGCAAATACCAATTGAAAGAAATATTCTAGATCAATAGTCTGATCTTTTTTACCTTCAATCCAATTTCTTAAATAATTATACCTTTCCGAAAAATCAAAACCTATCCTGGACCTTAAGTCTATATCATCTAATTCTGCTAATACAAAATTATTCTTGAATATCTCATCAGCCAGTAGTGCTGCCCTGATAGGATCTAACTTTAAAACAAGACTAAGTGTCTGCTGTAAAGAAGAGTATGTAATCTGTTCTCTCCAATCAAGATTTGTCAATAATGTCAAAGTTATCAAAGCCTGTGAGTAAGGTAAATCCACCAACCTTTTGGAACGACTCATGTTAAAAAAATTATAGCCTTTTTTAGTAAAATAGCGTTCATAAGTGAACTCCATAACTTTATCAATATTGGGAGCAATTAAAGCTATCTCATCAGGATCAGTTCCTGCTTCAATTAATTCAACTACTTTCTCAGCTGTCTTAATGAGCATATCGCCTCTAAATTCACTTTCAATTTCTCCCTTTATAAATTTAGTTTTTTTAATAGCTTGACCTTTAAAAATTGCTCCATATAGTGATTTAGCTAAATCACGTGCTTCATCTGAAGAAGTATATGAACTATCTAGATTAATAATTTTAGCTTTTGAGAAAAAGCTTTTTTTAGCTAAATCCGCATTACCACCAAAAAATCTATTAATCCTTTCTTCAGGATTAAATGCCATAAAGACATTATCTTCTTTCTTCAATAAATTTAAATAAAATTGCTGAGCTGAAGGTACAGTCTTTTCTAAATTATCTATAAAGATATGACTATACTTACTTCCTAATTCTGATATATACTCAGGTCTATTTAATAAATGCTTATTAAACAAATCTATAATCAAAGAATAATCTAGAATCCTATTTTCCATACAAAATTTTCGAAAAACTTTCATGATAGAAATGGCTTCATTGAAGACAAGTCTTTTCTCCTGCTCACTTCCAGCCCATGATAATAAACGTTCTTTTAAATCTTCAAAACTTAGCAAATTCATAGCAGCCTGATTTAGATTATCAATTAATTGAACAGCAATTTGAGAAGTACCAGCATTAAGATATTCAAAAATATCTTTCCTCACCCTATGCTTGTCAACATATTTACTCATAATATAATGAGAAGTCTCAACATTCATAAAAGTAGGCTCTATATTCTTAGCCCCTCCAGGAAAAGAACTTTCCAGGTAAGTCCAATAATTTTTAATTTCCTTTTGCACAAAAGAAAAATATGTATAGATATTCATTGCTCCAATTATTTCAAGTTCCAGTTTAGATGTCCATTCAGCAATACTAGCTCTATTTTTTAGAAAAACCAGGCAGTCATCAGTCCTGTTTTGTCTACTAATTTCATTATATTTATCAAGCAAAATGCTTGTTTTTCCTGAACCTGTAGGCCCAGTATATATAACTGCCATGATAACACCTCTTTCCATGTTAATGCTATATAGATTTATTCTATATCGAAAGGGAAATACCTTTAAATAATCAATGGCGAATTATGCATATTATTGTGTTTTTTTGCAGAAAACTCATCTAGACTTTGCTATACTTTAGTAGAAGTTCTAAAATTTAAGGAGAGACTTGGAATGGGAAACAAAAAGAGCACTAGCAATTCTATTTTAACCTTTATATTAAGATCAAAACAAACAGTAGTGCTCGAGAGTAAAATTAGAATTTTCTTGAATGATGTAATATCAAAAAACTAATTGGCAATAAATTGATTAATGACAAATGTACAATTTAATGGATATTCTGCATAATAATCCTCAATTACAACAGTATATGTTCCTTCTTCTAAATACAGATACAAATAAGCATTCCAACCATATATATGTGAAGCTATAAGATTATTGTCAGAATCATATACATATAAGTTTGTATCAAAATCAATATCTTGATATTCACTAGTGATAAACTCATAAAAGCCAGTATTTAAGTCAAACTCTTTTTTAAAATAATACTCATCTTCATTAATATCTAGAGTAAATAATTCTTCAGAATAAATAGAATCTGGTAAATTATCAACGTGAAACTCTATTGTTTCTTTTGTTCCCGCCCTTATGTTTACTGCTTTTGAATCTATGAAGTTAACTCCTGGTCCAAAAACTGAAAGGTTTATAGTATAGTTTCCTGATTTCAACGCAGAAAATATATGATTACCATCTTTTCCTGTGCTTCCATGATTAATTAATAAGCCATTAGAATCAAAAATTGTAATTACACCATAACCTAAATAAGCAGTAGTATTATCGATGTTGGATTGGACATGTAAAGTACCATATTCCATTGGGGCAATCTCGCCTAACATTGCTCCTACATCTAAAATTCCATAACCAAGTTCTTCTGTAAATTCTACACCATCAGCAGTCTGTTCTATCTGATTCATTATCTGTACAGGAGATAAATCACGATTTTCAGCTAACAACAGTGCGGCAGCACCTGTAACAAATGGTGAAGACATAGATGTACCTTCCCATTTTTCATATCCATCATTCAGCACTGTTGATAATATCCTCTCTCCTGGGGCTGCTACTGAGTTCCAATAACCGATAGTAGAAAAATCTGTTGCTAAATCATAAGGAGTTGATGCTGCTACTGTAAGCACTCCATTATAAGCAGCAGGGTAATTCAATACCCTTTTAGAGTCATTACCTGCTGAAGCTACTAATAAGACGCCTCTATCGGCTGCATAATCAATAGCATCTTTAAAGGCAAAACTGTATCCTCTACCACCGATACTCATATTAGCAACCACTCTATAATCAGGATTATTTTCTGCAAAATCCCCCAAATAATACATAGCTTCTACTAGGTAATTGGTAGATATCCCTCCGTAATCATCCATCACTCTTATTGGCATAATCGGACTTTCCCAGGTCACTCCAGCAATATTTCCTGATTCAGCAGATGCAGCAGCTATACCGGCAACATGCGTACCATGACCATCTACATCTATATCTCCCATTCCATCTCCAGTAGTATCATATTCTCCAATAAAAATTTTATCAGTAAATTCTATATGATTCATATCCACACCTGTATCTACAATAGCTACTATTACATTGGGATCCCCTTTTGTAATCTCCCAGGCTGCTTCTGCATTAATATTCTTTAAACCCCATTGATCGTCATATAGGCTTAGATTCTCTAAACTAACAAAACCTACGTTATGAAGTTCATAAGCCATATTGGGCTCGACTAATATTACCTCTTTTCTAACTTTTAATCTTTCTATAAAACTAAACATATCCTGTTTTTCTGGTACTCTTACAAGTGTCCAATCGAGTTCTGGCCATTCATCAATTATATAACTTCCCTCTCTATCCAATAATTCTTCTAATGAGTGATTGGATTTTATTAGTACCTCATCAGAAACATTATCTGTAAGACTATAATCAAACATCTCATGTACCGGGACAAGTTCAACATTTTCCCCTATTACTTGATAACCGGGCATGTTAGAACAGGCTGCTAAAATAAATATTATAACAATCATAAAAGTAAGCAAAACAATATTCTTCATATATAATCACTCCCCTTTCATATTACTCAAAGCTTGTAGTAGTAAAGACAAATTCTCCATTTAATGAACCCCATCCTGTACCAGCAACACTAATAGCCTCTGATATTCCTTTGTCTTCATAGTAGTAGGTTTTAAAAACTTCTGCATAAGCTACATCCCACATGTAAATACGATTAGGGTTCAGAATTTGAGATAAAGTAAATTCCTCTGTGTTAAAAATTATATGTTCTCCTAGAAAAGATCCAACTCCATCATATAAAGTTAAGAAAAATGCTTTCTCCACATCAGCAGGTAAAGGTGCAGAACTTTCTAAAATCCAGCTAAAAGTTGGCTTAAGAGGAATATCAGTTGTTCTATTAGCCGGACTTTCTAAAAATACGTTTATAGAAGGAAGAGGTGTTACAAATGCTTCCACTGCTTCACCAGTTCCTGAACTATTATAAGGTACAACTTTATAATATGTAGTCTTCCCTGGAACTAATTTTACACTAGTATCTATATATTCTAGATTAGTTACAGTAGATAATAATTCATAATTCTTTTGGTCAAAACTTCTATAGATTTTATATCCATCCGCATTTTCTACTTCACTCCAGAAGAGATCTATGAATATTGTTGAACTATCTGCTGCTCTTAAATTTAATTTTCTACCATTTCTTGTTTCAAGAACATTAGAATCGTTTTTGTTGCCAGTTTTCCCGTATAAGCTATCCTCTTTCTGTCTGTATAATCCGATATTTTCTCCAGCAGTTATTGCATATATATTTAAATACTCTACCTCACAAATAGCTTCTTCTACTAATTCATGATCATTGTTAATAACTACAGGTACACTATATTTAGCAAGGTTCTCATTTGAATCATACACCATAAAGTTCAATAATATTTCACCATTTGGATAACTAGTGCTATCAAATTCAAAAGATGGTCTATAAATACCTTCAAAAAATATATTGCCCCTACTATTGCCAAGATAAAAATAACTATGTAAAAGACTATTTTCAGCTGTAACATCAAGTTCAATCTCTACAAGACCTGATACTTCCATCCCTGCTCCTATTATATCTCCTGTAAAAGAATCAAAAACAGAAATACTTGGAGGTACATGAGATTCATTTGGATTAAAATCCTTCCGAATAGGAATTTCTATATCTAATGCTTGATTTTTCTTTACACAAATATCTTGTAAACGAACACTAGCATAATTGTCTTTAGTTAAAATAATATCAACAAATTCATCTGGTGGAACCACCAGGCTAAAATAGCCATCAGAATCAGTATATGTAATTTCAATGTCTGAATCATAATAAACTGATACTCCCTCTACAACTTGACCCCCTTGATTTTCTGTAACATAACCAGAAACAATAGCTTGTTCAATCTCAGGAAGGTCAAGAGGGAAATCATTAATACATGCCACCAAAGTAAATACAAGCATAAGTAATAAAGCAATTAAAAATAATTTTCTATTAAACATATAAACAACTCCCATTGTAAGATTAGTAACATTAACAAAACAATCCCTTCAAAGTCTTTTACTCTTTTTATTTATCTTATATTTATTTCACTTCCCTTTCGCAGAAATTTAATACATATTTTGTGAATTTACTAACAATATATTCAATTAATTATATCAAATACCAAGATAGACTGCAAATGCGTTTATTTACAAAGTTATACACTTTTCGTAGGTAACAAAGAATATTTAAATTATTCGATAATTTTTTTCATAAGAGTAAAAATTACTTGATTGCTCCAGTTTCTAGAGAAAGACTACAGTCGCAAAACGGGGTTGTCTCAATATTGAGACAACCCCGTTTCTTATAGTTAAATCATAGCTAACTAAGCTACTTTTTTCTCTTGAGTAAACAATGAAACAATAACAAATAATATTAGAGAAATAAAAGCAGCGAACACAACACCTGGAATATTACCAACTGCAAAGCCAGTTAGAATTCCATAAATAGCCACCAATGATCCACCTATTAAAGAAGTTAAAGCACCGGTGTTTGTAGCTTTTTTCCATAGCACGCCACCAATTACTGGTATAAATACGCCACCAATGTACATAGTATAAGAATATATCAAAGCTGATATAATTGTCGGCACAGCTAATGCAATGATTAGGGCTCCTAAACCAATAACTACTGTACAAATACGAGACAACTTAAGTAATTCTTTCTTATCATACTCTTCACCTGGACGGAACAATTCTAGATAGAAGTCCTTAATCACATGGGAACTACCTGCTGTTAATAAGGAATCTGCCGTTGACATAATAGCGGCCAGTAAAGCCGCTAAAACAATGGCTCCCACTCCAATCGGTAGAACTTCCTGTACTATCATAGGAATAGCCTGACCACCATCAGTTAAATCTGGGAAATACGCCCTGGCTCCCATACCTGCAATAGCAGGAAAAACACTCATTACAATCAAAATACCTCCACCTATAAAACATGACTTGCGAGCAGTAACCTCATCTTTAGCCGCAAATAATCTTTGATAGAAGTCTTGGCCTATTAATGTGTACATTACTGTTGGAAGCAAGATCCAGATAATTGTCCTACCAGCCATCCCAAATAAGTTAAAATAACCAGAACCAAGGCCGGCATGATTTGATAAAATTGCATCCTGCATACCAGAATATCCACCTGTATTACCCAATACTAGAGCTGCAGCCACTATAATACCAACACCAGCAATTATAACCTGTACAAAGTCAGTGATGGTAGCTGCCCACAATCCACCCAATACCGTATATAAAATAAAGATAATGGTAGCAACTACTGCAGCAGTATTTCCTGTAAACCCTAAAATGGCTAGGGCTCCTCGAGCTGCACCAACCTGTGCGGCAATTATACCAATTATAGCTACCAAAGATAGCAATGAACTAAGTAATCTTATTGCCTTTCCACCATACCTATTTTCTAAGTAATCTGGTACTGTATATAGAGATAACTTTCTAAATTTACGAGCAGTTAAAAAACCTAATAATAGCAAACCAACTCCACAGGCTATACCATACCAGGCACCCGCTATACCATGAATAAATCCATGTTCTCCACCACCCATAACCATCCCCCCACCAAAATGAGTAGCAGTTAAGGCACCAGCTGTTAGGACAAGTCCTAATTTCCTTCCAGCTAATAAGAAATCATCCATCCCCTTAATTTTGCTATTGGCCCAATATCCTACAGCCAATAAAACTAATAAATAAATTATTACTATTGTTAAAACCATCTGTATCCCCCTCTTTTTTATTCTCTTTATTATAATTCGTCATCATTGTAAATTTTCCTTGTTAATAAAGGATTATTATATAATTATGTACTGATAAATATTATATGTCCTCATTTAATCTCGACTCCTTGCTTTTAATTATTAATTATTATAAAATACCTTTAAGGTATTAGAACATAAAAAAGCAAACTCAAACCATCCCTTGTATGCTAAGTTAAGAAAGAAGGTAATAATATGCCCCGAAGTATAATGTCTGTAGATTTAGAAGATGCTTTACATGAAGAGAAGTGTCCAATATGTCGTCTAAAACGTATAAATTCAGAGAAATTTCTCTGGAATTTAATTTATGATGCTACCTCTGATCCAGGAGTACATAAGCAATTTAAGAAATCATATGGTTTCTGTAATGATCATAATCAATTAGTAATCAAGGTTATCAAAGGTAGAGACTGTTTAAGTGCTACCAGTGTAGCCAGATTATATGAAACCTTGATCCCTGTTTCATTGAAAATGTTAAATGGTCTTAAAAATAAGCAGACTCATGGAATCAAAGAGCAGATATCAAAACTTATACGTTTTAAGAAAAGAATAGATGAAGATGAAGAAAGCCCATCAAACCGTTTCAAGAAAGAAAAATGTATGGTTTGTCAAACCATCGACCAGAATGTTCAGGCACTTGAAAAAACATTAATAGAGAATTTAAGAGAAGAATCTTTTCGCAACATTTATAAAGAAAGCGATGGTCTCTGTCTCCCTCATTTTCAGGAAACACTTGAATTGACAGGTTTTATTAACAAAAAGGTATATTATTTTTTAATTAATGATCAGGAAAAGCGCTTAAATAACTTGTTAGAGAAAGTAATAAAAGTTCAGAAAAAGAAAAGTTATGATAATTTTGAAAGGGTTACACAGGAGGAAGCCTTTGCCTGGCAAGAAGCGATCTGGCGTTATACTGGCTGGAAACCAGAAAAAATACTTACTAGCGACTAAGATAGAGATATATCCTAATTTGCAAAAGAGTTTAAAAAAATTTATTATTTAATATTAATTAAATTATAAAGCAAAAAGAACGACTTCATATTATGAAGTCGTTCTTTTAATTTTTTATTTTATAAACTTAAATTAACCTCTAATTTTAGGCAAGATTGCTCCAAATACTAAGAAGAAAGCAATTGCTACCGGTACAATATACCTAATAAATACACCATACCATGCACCTATAGTAATTTTACCTTCAACTCTATTTGCTTCTTCCTGAACATTCTTAGTTCCCCAAATATATCCAGCAAAGATTGCTGTTAATAAACCACCTAAAGGTAAGAATATATCATTAGCAAACCAGTCAAAAGTATCAAGTAAATCCATTCCTAGGAATTCTACATTATCCCATACACTATATCCTAATAAAGGAATAAGACCTACTGTAAAGATTATAATACCTATTACTGCAGCGGCTTTTGGTCTTGCCCATCCTTTTTCATCTACCATATAAGCAACTACCACTTCTAATAAAGAAATAGCAGAAGTTAAAGCAGCAATACTTAATAGTACAAAGAATGAAAATGCAAAAACACCACCTAATGGCATTTCAGCAAAAACTGCTGGTAAAGTTATAAATGTTAAGCCAGCACCAGCACCAGGATCCATTCCTAAAGCAAATACAGCAGGGAAAATAGCTAATCCAGCAAAAATAGCTATCATAGTATCGATACCAACAACGAATCCAACATTATCATTAATATTTTCTTTTTTAGATAAGTAGCTACCATAAGTAATCATGGCACCCATACCTAGACTTAATGTAAAGAAGGCCTGACCAATAGCAGCATTTACACTAGACCAAGTTATTTCACTAAAATCCGGACTAAACATGAAGCGCAAGCCTTCAGCTGCTCCACTTAAAGTCACAGAACGAACAACTAATAATACTAATAAAACGGCTAAGACTGGCATAAGAACTTTAACCGCCTTTTGGATACCCTTTACAACACCAGCTGATATTATAATTATACAAAGTGCCATAAATATAGCATGCCATATTAGTGGACCAGGAAAACCAGTAATATGATTTACAAATAATTCAGCTGTATCTACACCAGCAAAGCCACCAATTGACTTAACTATATATTCTAAAGACCAGCCAGCAACCACAGAATAGTAACTAAGGATAACAAAACCTGTGAAAACACCAAGTCCACCTACTAACCACCATGGTGTATCTGGAGCAATTGCTTTAAAAGCTCCTACTGGGTTTCTTTGTGCCTTACGACCAATAGTTACTTCAGTGATCATAACAGGATAACCAATTAAAATAATAGCTACTAAATAAAGTAATAAGAATAAAGCTCCCCCATTAACTCCTGTTACATACGGGAAACGCCAGATATTCCCCAGTCCTACCGCTGAACCTGCAGCAGCAAGAATAAAACCTAACTTCGACGTCCAATTCTCTCTTTCAAGATTATTTTGCATTTTTCCTCCCCCTTCATAATTTATAATAATTAAATAATCTTTAATATTTATTATAATCTAATTTGTTTTTTTAGTCAATTAATTACGCAAAAAAAGACAGATTAGTCAAAAATATATACGCTTTTCATTTTATAAATTTCTTTATTTGTCATATTAAGATATAATTACCAATTCAATAGCCGTTTTTACCTGACAACAAATCTTCATTTAAAAGCCAACTTTTTACATCTATTTCATTATATTCATCTTTTGAAGTTCTTATGAAGACTTTTTTTATACCACTATTAATAATTAATTTTTTACATAAGTTACATGGTTCAGTATTAGAAATAAGAGTATTATTCTTACTATCCTTACATGCTAGATATAAATCTGCTCCCATCATTTCTTGACGACTACTAGATAGTAAGGCATTTTGTTCAGCATGAACACCAGCACAGAGTTCGTATTTAGTACCTCGAGGAACATTCAATTCATCCCGAATACAAGTACCTTTTTCATTACAATTAGTACAGCCTCGAGGAGAACCATTATAGCCTGTACTTATTATTTCATCATTATTGACAAGAACAGCACCATATTTTTTTCTTAAACAAGTACTTCTTTCTAAAACCATTTCAGCAATACCTAGGTAATAATTCTTTTTTTCTATTCTCTTCATATTATTTACTCCTATTTCTTTAATTTCATTACTTATGCTAATTAATACCATATTAAGAATTACTATTATTAAGCATAAGGAAATATCTTGTTCATTTATTCACATAATATACAGGTAGCAATGTTACTAGCAATAAAAAATCCTGACTATATATAATAGCCAGGGATTAGTTGTTATATTTTTAAAACTTAATTTTTAATATTATAATGTAACAACATTTGCAGCCTGTGGACCACGATCGCCCTCGACTACTTCAAATTCTACTTCTTGTCCTTCTTCTAATGTTTTGAAACCTTCACTCTGAATAGCAGAGAAATGTACAAAAACATCGTCGCCTTCATCTCTTTCAATAAAACCGAAACCCTTTTGATCATTAAACCATTTTACTTTACCGTTGTAAATCATTAAATTATATTCCTCCTAAAAATTTTTCAATGAGCATTCTTTCCTATTTTTTTATACTCATCATAATTATAATATCACAATAATCTTCTTCAATCAAGTATCTTTTTAAATTTTCTAAAATAATTTTTGAAAAATACAAACATATTATGAGCAAGAATCAAAATCTACAAGTTTTGTATTATATAGGAAAATGCATAGCTAATATATTCTTTTTAGCATGTATTTATATTATTATCCTGTGCACCTAGCTTATCAGAATTTATCTTACCATCAGCTAGTTCAAGAACTCTTTTAGCATAGATACTTATTTCAACTGAATGAGTTACCATTATAATGGTAACTCCTTGCTCATTTAAATCACTTAAAATTTTCATTATTTCTTTACCCTGTTTAGTATTTAAATTACCAGTTGGTTCATCAGCCAATATTAAAGTAGGGTCATTTGCCAATGCACGAGCAATAGCTACTCTCTGTCTTTCACCACCAGACAGTTGTGTAGGATAATGACTCAATCGATGTACAAGACCAACACTCTCCAGCAATTTTATAGCTCGCTCTACTCTTTCTTTTTTAGAAAGGCGGGCAAAAATCATAGGAATTGTAACATTTTCTAAAGCAGTAAAATCATTAAGCAGATTAAATGTTTGAAAAACAAAGCCAAAATGTTGATTACGAATTCTAGCAAGTTCTTTATCACTCAAAAGACTTATATCAGTATCCTCTAATAGATACTCTCCTTCTGTTGGTGTATCTAATCCACCTAATATATGCAACATTGTTGACTTTCCAGAACCAGAGGGGCCCATAATAGAAAGAAATTCTCCCCTATCTACCTTAAGATTAATCTTTTTTAAAGCTTCTACCTGAACCTCTCCCATATAATATACCTTGGATATATTTTTCAACTCAATTATTTTACTAATTTTATTCTTGTCATTAGTCTCACTCATACTTTCTACCCCCTTCAAGATTAATATCTATACTTGCTTTATCTTTAAAGTCCTCATAAGAATCAATAATTACTTTATCGCCCTTTTCTAAGCCACTGATAACTTCTATAAAATTACCATCATGTTGACCAAATGAAATATTGCTTTTTCTTATTGCTTCCTCTCCTTCAATAATATAGACAAAATTGTATTGGCCACTTGTTAAATAATTACCCCTGGGTAAATACTTAATGTTTTCTCGTCTCGCCAGTACAAACGCAACACTAGCTCTGCTATTTGCTCTTATATTAGCAGGCAATTCTTCAAGACTAAGTTTTACTTCAACAAAATCACCATCATTTGTCGACCTGATCTGTGGTGAAATATAGGAAACATATGCAGGATATCTTTGACCAGATATTTCAACATTTGCTTCTCTTCCCCTAGAAATAAAGAAGGCATCTTCTTCTGCTAATTCTAATTCAACTATTGAAGATTCTAAATCTGCAATTTCAACTAGTAAATCATTAGGAACAACAGCTTGATTATCTCTCACTGCTATCTTCATTATTCTACCTGAGATTGGTGCTTTAACTCTTGTATTATCCTGTTTTTCTAATAGATTCTCATGATTCTCGATAGCCTGATCTAATTTGTCTTTAGCATCTATTAACTCAAATCTATACCTTTCTTCAGTTAACTCAATTGTTCTATGTTTATTCTCTAAACTTACAGTTAAGCTAGCTAAAGTCTTGAGAGCATCCTCTAATTCCTTTTGTGAAATTGTACCCAGTTCAAATAATATTTCTTTTATTTTCAAATCACTTCTGGCTGTTTCTTTTCGCGATTCTAGTTCCAGTAATTCAATTTTTTCCTCCCTTTTTGACATCTCCTGTGTTATCTCTACTTCTCTTAAATTACTTTTTGCCCGATTCACAATCTCCCTTGCTTCAAGTATTTTTTCCTCTAATTCAGGGGCATTGATTGTTAAAATCACCTGTCCTTCTTCCACATCATCTCCTGCTTGAAAATAAAGTTCACTAATACGACCATTTACTTCAGATCTGATCTTAGCTTTATCTTCTGGTACAAGTATTCCCCGAACCCTTAAATTCCTGGTAAATGTCCTGGTATCTACCTCAGCATATCTAAAAGACCGTAAAATAAAATCTTCATCCTGAAAACCACTTAGAAAATACATAGGAACTGCTATTAAAACAAGCAATGATACAAGGAGGAAAACAAATATTTTTCTATTCATATTATTTCCGTTCTTTTTTCTTTTGGGTTTTTCTCTAACTATTGGTCCTTTATCCATTTTGCACCTCCTAATTATTCCTTAATGCATCAGTTGAATCTAATTTTGCTGCCTGTAAAGAAGGATACATTCCAAAAAGCCAGCCAGCACAAATAGCGACTAATAAGCTAACCAATATAGCAAGCGGGTGTAATCCAGTACTTATTTCTACAGGAAAAGTTTGATAAATATCTGCAATATAGCTTGATAGATAAGTTGCTAAAATTAACCCCATAATACCACCGAATAATGCAACTAGCACTGCTTCAATATTGAACTTCAAAAAGATAAGACCCTTAGAAGCCCCTAATGCTTTTTCAATTCCTACCTGTTTAGTCCTCTCAAGTATATTAACTAACATTGTTGTTAGAATACCTATCGAACTTATAACTACCATTAGAGCCCCAAATATAGACAATATAATCAACAAAGGCCTCATTTCATCTCCAATGTTACCATAAAATTCACCCTGTTTTCTTAAAACTGCTTCCTCTCCATCACTAATATTACCTTGAATATAAGCATCTAGTGCTATTTTTGTACTATTATATTGACCATCTTCAATTCTAATAATAAATTCATGAAAAATTCTTTCCTGTTCTTCTGGCATTACATCATAATAGTATTCTACATTATTATCAATACTCTCAATTATATCTGTTTCGATTATATTTTCTTCAGAAATTATAGATGTGTTATCAAAATTCTCTACACCTTCAGCTGATAATTCTTCCACAACAATATCATTTTCTTCTATAGTCTCTGTTATTTCAGTTGCTTCTACTATTGTTGTTTCACTAACACTAGTTGAATTCATTGTTGCAGAACCACCCATCATTCCTCTACTGCTTTCAACGGTTAAAGGGACTATAAGAGGTGATGCCTTATAATCCATATAAGCATCTCTGATATTACCCTGTTCATATACACCGATTATAGTTAATTCAAGTGCTTCAGGAAGGTAACCTGGACTGTAGTGTCGATAAAATTTAATCTCTTGACCTATAGGATCCTGACCTGGAAACAGTTGGTTTGCTGCTATTTCTCCAATAACGGCTACCCTTGCCCCCTGACGAAAATCCTCTTCAGAAAAAAACATGCCACGTATGATATCCAAATCTAATATTTTAGCTAATTGATGATTACTATAAGCTACCTGATTAAGCTGATAGTAGGTACCATCAACATCTGCTAATGAATTCCAACCTCTCTCAAAAGGTGAAGCATATTGAATAGTATCTACCTCTCCTTTTATAGCTTTCATATCACTTTCTGTTAAAATAGAGCGACTTTGATAATATGTATTTTGACCATCCGGAGTTGTCACCTCTGCTCCTACCTGAAATGTATAGATATCATCACTTGACTGTCCAATTTGACTGATTGTAAAATTTAAGTTAAAAATAAGGTTTAGCACAACTGCAACCATCGCTATCCCCAACGTTATCTGCAAAGCAGTTAGAAAAGTTCTTAAAGGCCTTTTCTTTATCTGCTTAAATGTCATTACTAATAAATCTTTAAACACCATTATAACCCCCTTTTTAAATGTATTTATTCTGTCCTTAGTGCATCTACTGGATCAATATTTGCCGCTTGAATTGCTGGATAAACACCAAATAACAAACTAACAAATATTGAAATTGAGAGAGCTGCTAAAAACACCTGCCAGTTTATAATAATAATTATACCATGCATAATTGATTGAAAAACACTGGCCCCTCCTGTAGCTACAAAGAAGCCTAAGATTGCACCAAAAAACCCTAATAATAAAGCCTCCCAGATAAATAGTTTAAAAACTCCATTTTTACTTAAACCAAGAGCTGTAAATATACCTATATCCATTGTTCTTCGTAGAACTTTCGCAAGCATTAAGTTTAATATATTAATAGAAGCAATTACAAGTCCAATAGTAGCAGCAAATATACCCGCATTTCTTAACCTTCTTATAAGAGTCTCTTCTTCACTGCTCATTCCAAAAGGACGCCTAACGCTAAATCCTTCAAGAAATTTGTTACTCATATAGGCATAAACTTGATCATATAAAGTATCTAGGCTATAATCTTCTCCAGGCACAATTTTAAATTGCCAGACGTCTAACTCATCAATGTTTAAATTTTCTCCATATGACCTTTGAGCTGTAATAGGAACAACTCCATCGCTATTTATCCGATTAATAATATGATTAAAAAATCTTGCATCTTCTGATTCCGTCATTTCCTTAAAAACACCGATTACTGTATATGGATCAGAATGAGAATCCGAATTTGTTTTTCCTATAGGATCTTCATCAGGGAAAAGTCTTTCGGCAGCTACACTACCTATGATTATTACTCTGTTTCCTTCCCTAATATCTTCTTCTGTAAAAAAATTTCCTGAAATCAGTTTAAAATCATCTCTAATATCTTCAGGCAAACTTTCTCTAACACCATAAAAATAATCTACTGTAGTAGGCAAAATGCGCAAACTACTTTCCTGCTGCCTTTGCCAAAAGTCTTCCTGTTCTACAACAGTCATTTCATGGAAATTATGTGGATGTTCAATTTCTTCCAATTGAATACTACAAAAACTGCTATCAACATAAAGATATTGGGCAGCAGGCACATTTTCTTTGATTTCATACATCAAACCTACTGTTATTTCTACTGGTTCTGGTAAGCTTTCTCCAATTCTTTCTACCATAGTATCAAAACCGATTTGACCACCATCGTCTGAAGAAACCTCAATAAAATTACTGTCAGGGAAATTAAATTCCTGTCTCTGTTCCCTGGCACCCAATGTCAGCCCAATGGCCAGAGAAATTACGCCAACACCCAAAGCTATAGCTAAAATGATAATAAATGATTCTAGTTTTCTTTTTCTTATTCTTTTAAAAGCAATAAATATTTGATCAATAATCTTCAATTAAAACACCTCTATTCTCATATAAATCTTCCCCTGTAAGAATTTTTAAATCTAAATATAATTTGATATAATTAATTTTACTATTCAAGAAATTTATTTTCTCTTCCTGGACATTTACGTCCTCTTCTCGATACTCAATAAGACCTATTAAACCAGCATCTCTCTTTCTTTCAAGTAACTTAATTTCGTTTTTTCTCTCTTTTAACTCGTCTCCTAATTCTAGAAGCTTTTCTTGCTGATTTTTTACTTGCTGATATAGATTCTCTACCTGTCTACGAAATATATCTTTTTCTTGCTCAAGATCATATTTTGACTTTTTAATATCCAGATCTACTGCTTCACGATCAATAGCTGTATTAAAAGAAAAAGATTTTCCAATATTAATTGATGCATAGTATTCTAAATTATTTTCTAAGTCTGTAAGCTCTAGCGGACTTACACCAGTACGAAAAACAGCCTGCCAATCTGATTCTTGCCATGATTTTTTACTACCTTTAAATTCCTCAGCTTCAATGATGCTATTATTATTCTCAAATGCCTTTTTTAAAAGACAATCCAATTCCTGTAGTTCCTCATTCAAAGCAAGTCTATAATTTCCAGGTAAATTATATTCAATTTCAATATTTAATAAATTATTTAATTTACTATATGATTCTTCTAATCTCTCTTGCTCTAATTCCACCTGCTCTTTTTGGAAATCTCTTTGTCTTTTCAGTGATTCCAGTTCTTTTTCAGCTCTATTACTTAACTCAAAAAACTCTATTCTCATTTCTGCTATAGACAATTTTTCTTGACTTATTTCCATAGACTTACTTAGTTCTAGAATCTCAAAATAAGTAATATAAATTTCTTTAATTAAGTTTTGTCTAGCATTACAATATAATTGATAATTGTCAGTAGAATTTCGAATTTCTTCATCCCTACTATCAAGCAAAGTTTTTTGATAATTCAGTGAGAAGATAGAAGTGAAATCACCTTGTTCTATTAAGTCATAAGAAGAATCAAGGCCTGCTGTGAATTTACCACCGAGAAACTCCTGTTCAGCTTGCAAGTAAAATCCAGGAGCAAAGCTATATCTACTATCTCCATCCTTTATTCTCAGTTCAGGATTGGCATCAAAAGCAAATAAAACATTTCTTTCTAAAGTATTTTCTCTCTGTTGTATTATATTTACTTCTTCTTTTATTAAAGCTAATTTGTAATTATTAGCTACTGCTAATTCAATTAGTTCATTAATTTCTATAGCTATATCAGTATCAAACAATTGAAATTCAATACTTCTAGCAAATAGTGTTCCAGAGCCAATTATAATAAATATTAGCACAGGAGCAATAACTTTTTTATTTATCATTTATTATCATCCTCTTGTATATAAATATTCAGTTTATCAATGCCCAGGGCCTTATAATAATCCTTAACAACCAGATTATAGTCCCATTTAGACTGAACTAAATTATTTTCTGCTTCAGCCAGATTTTCTTGATGATCCAGCATCTGCCTTGTACTAATAACCCCTGCCTCATATCGTAGAGATGCAGCTTCTAATTCTGTCAGCCTGCGAGCTATTTCCTTTTCAGCATTGTCAATACCTTCCCAGGCTTTTTCAAGAGCAAAAATTTGCTTCCTGATTTGAAAGAAAATGTTTTCTTCTAACTGCTTCAATCTTATTTCTTCTTTTCTGATATTATTTTCAGCCCTCTCTATATCTACTTTAGCACTATAAATATTATTTACACTTTGATACTCCTTTTCTAAATCAAGGACTCTCTCTCTTAGATTGTTAATATCCTCTCTTTCTTCTAAAGCGATTTTCAAATCCTTATCAAAGTCTGTTTTAATTTTTTCAGTTTCAATACTCTCATTCCCAGCAGAAAGGATAAATTTACTATCTAAGGTGCAGCCTATCAAACTATTGAATTGCATATGAGCAGTTTCTAAACTTCTTTCTTGGTCTCGCAAAGCTACTTTTTGTGTGTTATAGCCTTCACGACTGGCTTCAATGGACAGTTCAGATATCAATCCCACTTCATATTTCAACTCATCTGCTTCTAATTGTTCTCGTACTCTTTCTAATTGTCTTTTTGTAATTTCTAATTGTTCCTGAGAACGTAAAAGATTAAAATATCTTTCTTCTACTGAAGCAGCTATATTCAACTTTCTCTTTTCCAATTCCTTTTGATAGTGTTCCAGATTTTCTCTAGCTTCTTCAATCAATTCTTCATCAGCTACAATTATGTATCGTTGATAATTTGTCTCTGCTTGTTCAAAATCAATCCTGGCTATAGAAATATCAAGATTATAATCTAAAGCAATTCTGATACTTTCCTCTAGAACTAAGAAGTTTGGTTCTTGATTGGCACTTATCATAGAACTAAAAACAAGGACCAATAAGCAAATAATAATAAATTCATTTAATATTTTATTTTTCATAATACCTCCCTTATTTATCACGACTTTACAATATATTAACAATAAATATAACGCAATCATCTCAATTATACATAGATTTATAAAATTAAACAAGGAATATTATGAGCGAACTTTGTATAATTATAAATAAGTATAGACGTGTGAATATTAATCTCAAATTTTCTTCAAGAAAATCCTTCAAAAAACAAAAAATCTCTAAACACATTTAAGTGAATAGAGACCTCTATTAGCTGTTCTACCTTGCTAAAATATATTAACGTTTAATTGTCTGTAAAAATTCTTGCAAATTTAGAGTATTTAATATATCATCTTTCTCCAGAAAAGCCCTTCTTGCCTGCGCCACTCCATAAGACATGTTTTTTAACTCATTTTGTGAATGTGCATCAGTTGAAATTACCAATTTAAGAGACATTTCTTTAGCTAAACGAGCATATTTTGCTGAAAGATCTAGACGTCTAGGATTTGCATTTATTTCTAGATAACAACCATTTTCTTTAGCTGCTTTCATAACTTCATCCATATCCACATCAATTTCATTTCTTTCCCCTAGCAATCTTCCACTAGGATGGGCCAATATATTAAAATATGGATTTTCCATAGCCCTTAAAATTCTTACTGTTTGTTCTTTACGACTTAGATTTCTATGAAAATGAGTGGAGCAAACTCTTATATCTAATTTTTCTAGAATCCTATCAGGTAAATCAAGGCTTCCATCTTTTAAAATATCCACTTCAATGGCTTTTAAGATTCTGATATCATTATATTCTTCAATTATCTTATCTATCTTCTCAATCTGTCTTTCAAGACGCTCTTCATCCAATCCATTAGCTACACTCACCCTCTTTGAATGATCGCTAATTGCTATATATTCATAGCCCAGTTCACGAGCAGACTCAAGCATTTCTCTTAAAGTATTTCTTCCATCACTAGCATCTGTATGCATATGTAGATCGCTTTTAATATCATTTAATTGTAATACTTCCGGCAGTTTTCCCTCCTGAGCTGCCTCTATCTCTCCTTTATTTTGCCTTAATTCTGGTATAATAAAAGGCATATCAAGTTGAGAATACACACTTTCTTCTGTTTCACCAGCTAATTTCTCTTTTTTCTTATATACACCATATTCATTTATTTTTAGTCCCTTCTCCTGAGCAATTCTTCTTAAAGCTACATTATGTTCTTTAGAACCAGTAAAATACAATAAAGCTGCTCCAAAAGATTCTTGATCAAGAACTCTTAAATCTACTTGCATGCCAGAATATAAAATAATACTTGATTTTGTTTCTCCCCTAGATAAAACTTCTTTTACATCTGAATATTCAATAAAACGCTTAATCACTCTTCTATTTTCTTTAGAAATTACTAAAATATCTAAATCTCCGATTGTTTCTTTATACCTTCTGTAACTGCCAGCTACAGTGATTTTTTCAACAGCATTATCCTCTTCTAAATAAGCAATTATTTTTTCAATTATTTCTTTCGCCGTAGATAACAAAAATCGTTCCCCAAAATTATTTTCTTTTGCTTCTTTGATAGCCTTTAAAATTTTCTCCTCAGTTTTTTCTCCAAAACCAGAAAGTTTTCTTATTTTTTCCTTTTTAGCTGCATTTTCTAATTCATCTATGCTAGTAATTTTTAAGTCTTGATATAATATTTTTACTCTCTTAGGACCCAGTCCTGGTAATTTTAATATTTCCATTAAAGATGAGGGAAATTCATTTTGTAAATCTTCTAATTCTTTTAAAGAGCCTGTCTCTATAATTTCCTTTATTTTACTAGCCAAATCTTTTCCAATACCCTTGATATCCTGAAGTTCTTCTCCTTCTGCAAGCATATCGTTTAAATTTTTGGATAAATTATTAATATTAATAGCAGCATTTCGATACGCCCTAACCCGAAATACATTGGCGCCCTTTATTTCTAAAAAATCAGCCATCTTATTAAATATATCACTTATCTCACTATTATGTACTGGAATAGCTATCCCCCTCTCAAAGCTCTGTTAAGTATTATTATTCTCCATCATCACCAATAGCATCTACTGGACAGCCATGCATCGCATCTAAACAAGCATCATGTTCACTATCACTTTCCGCTTGCTTATAAACATAAGCATAGGCCCCATCATCTTTCATTTTAAAATTCTCTTCAGCTTCACTAACACATAATTCACAGGCAATACACTGCTCATCCACATAGAATTCACCTGCAACATTTTCAGATAACATATTATTTTTTTCAGCCATAATTATCCCTCCATTTTTATTTTACATAATAAAAAATATTTTACTATTTCTTATCATATACTAGTTTCTACTATTAACAATAAAAACATACTAAATATTGCTTAGATAAGAAGAGTTAAAATGACTGAAGTCTATTGATAATAATTATCAATAGACTTATTATAATACAATAATTAAACTCTGTCAAGTTTTACTTTTACAATATTCCCCAAAAAGGTAATAAAGAATTAAATAAATAAGCAAGAAAAGCTGTTATCAACCAGCCTAGAATAGCAATGATTATCCCATGCCTAAACATTGTTTTTAAATTAACACCATAGCCTGCACTTACTGCTAAGCAACCATTTCCTGAAGCAATAGCAAAAGAAAGATTAACAGCTACTATACTGGCAAAAATAATAGGTACTGGATTTATATTTTGACCTAAGAAAAGCTGAATTATAACAGGCACTAATAATGCTGCTGATGCTGTATTTGTTGATATATTCGTCAATATTGTTAAAACACCACAAAATATCAAAAAAGTAATAAATCCATTATAACCTACATATCTTGATAAATTTTCTCCTATTATCTCTGCAAAACCTGAAAGTTCAAGTACTCTAGCCAAAGCCAGCGCACTCGGCCAAACTATCATAACAGTTATAGGGAATTTACCCATACTATTCAGAGATAAGACATTTTCTTTTTCCTTAGTTGGTATAAAAAACATTAAAAGAGCCAAACTGAAAAAAACAAATGCTGGATCTAACGCTGGTAAAATATCCTTATATAAAGGTTCAGTAAAAGCCACTATTACAGCAATTAGAAAAAGTAAACCAGAATATATTTCACCACGACTTAATGGACCCATTTTCTCTAATTCAGACCTATAAAATTCTTTACTTCCTGGTAATTTGACATCCTCACGTTGCAAGATATGGCTAAGATAAAAACCTATAAATGGAATAAAAATCAAGGTAAAAGGAATCATTCTCAAAGACCATTCATAAAAATAAACATCTCTTCCTACTGCATCTGAAAGAAACTCAAAAATAAGTAAATTTTGTCCACCACCTAATGGTGTAGGCAAACTACCAATAGAAGCTCCCCAGGCAATAGCTAACAATATATTAGTGGCTGCTTTGCTCTCCCACCTATCAGTATTTGACTTATAACCCACATAACTTAATAAAGTTACTGCCACAGGAACAAAAACAGCAGCTGTAACTGTATCTGCAATAATAGAGCTTAAACACGCAGCTAATAAAAACCATACCCAAATTTGTTTCCTAACACTACTACCAACTACTGATAATATTTTTAATGAAATTCTTTTTGCTAATCCCCATCTTTGCCAGGCAACTCCCATAGCACAACTTCCAGCAATTAAGAATACAATCCTGTGACTAAAGACAGTAACAATTTCACCTACAGGAGCAATAGGAATAAAGGTAGTTACCGCTATAGGAATTAAAGCTGTAATAGCAACTGCTATATAACCGCTAGTCCACCAAAAAGCCATCCAAAGGAGAATACCTAGTCCACCCCTGGCTTGCCAGGGAAAACCTGATATAGGAACTAATAGTAAAACTAAAAACATAAGAGGTCCAATTAATATGTACCACAACTTATCTTTAGCCACACCAAAATTATCTACTATCTCTCTTGAATTTAACTTCAATTTATTTTCCATATCTCTCCCCCTTTAATATATATTAATATATATTCTTTTTTTATTTCTCTATTCTAATTAAATACTATTTCTTTATCTTATATATTTCTAATGAGCGCATACGATTTATTGCTGCACCTACTTTATATTTAATTATATATTATTTTTTGAAAATTTCAATAAATGCATATAATTTTAGTACGTATTTTTAGAACATATTAATCCATGGGTTTACCAAAATCATCAGTATTCCAGGACTGATTCTGAAAAGCTAAAAAATATGCTTTCCAACAATTTTCATCTTTAAAATTGATAAAAAAACATCCATCCTGAAAGATATTATTTTCATCATATTGCTTATCTCTATTACCTTGATTCATGTGAACATTATGTACTCCTTTCCCATGATCACCTTCAAAAAATGTTCCATATACATAAATTACAACATTGTCATTGTCTAAAGCCTTGTTCATATTCTTATCAATTATACCCTTTAAATCATTTTCTCCTTCGATATCGTATGCTAAGACATTCATATCTTCTCGATTAAATAGATTACTACGTACATAATCTACAGCAATATCAGAATTTAAATTTGGATAATTTATTTCATGAAAGCCAAAGTCCAAATTCCTAAGTTTATTAGTCAATTCACCGTTAAAGTTTTCCTCTACATATAATAAAAGTTTTGATTTTTTTTTATCACATGATTGACAATTAATCTGAGCACTATATAAATCTTCTTTATTAGTTTGAACTGTAATCATATAATGAGGTGTTCTTTCATTTGCTCGATCTGCAATTATATTGCAAACACTACCTACAAGAACTCCATAATTAAAATCAGACATTTTAACTCTCCTTTTTAAAGTAGTTCTTCTTTTATTTATCTATAATATTTGTTAAATTATCAAAAAAAAAACATACTACTACTTATAAACTTAGAAATTATATATAATAGATAGCTTAGGAATTGATAAAACACCTTGCTTAGAGTTTTACTAAATAATTATTTAGAGAACAAATTGCCTTTGCCCTCGCCTTCTTATTTAATTTTGAAAATTTCTTGTGCCAGAAATTATCTACAGATTAGGAAAGTACATAATTTCCTAGCCATTAAAAAAGGATAGCCAATGGCTATCCTGATAAAATATATTTTGCCTTTTTACATATTCCAGGCTTGAACAAGTGATGAAACCCCCTGTAATATAAAGACCAGTGCTACTAAGTAATATACTAAAGTTGGGTAAATTAAAACTAAAATACCAAAAATAATGTATAGGTATCCCATAAATGAAAGGGTGATTTTTTCAGTTCTACTAGTTTTTTCTCCTATTTTATTAAAAAGTCTAAAGACATGCTGATTTTTCGAAAACCAGTGGAATATAATTTTAACACCAAAAGGTTATATAGAGTAAATTATATATTTTTCGCAAAGCAACTTAGTGAATAGAAGACAAAAATAAGGCCGAACAACACGAGGTTGTGAGCTAATCCCGGGTCAGGACGTCCCATGAATTAGGAATCCTTATTTTTGCCGGATATGAACTTTACTTGCTTCGAAAAATATGTCCTGCAGCTAAAGATAACCTTTTTGTGGGATACCCATAATATTAATTTAATCATCATCATTCCTGACTTGAGAATGAAAAATATCATCATAATTTTCATTCCTATCAAAGGACTGGACTTCTATATCATTAACTACATCTATTACTCCACGGGCTTTAGCAGCTACATTTGCTGCTTCTTTCTTTAACTCTTCATTTTCAACACGACCCGAAAGAGTTACTTTTCCTTTGTCAACTCTAATATTAATATTATCACTTAGTTCTGAATTATCTGCTATTTCTTCAGCTACTTCCATTTCACTATCATTATCTGTAATTGCACCATCAGTACTAATACTAACTGCCATTTCAAGTTTTTTATTAGGATTTAAATCTTTTACTAATTTCTTAGTATAATTAACTTCATCTAAAGTATCAACAACTCCTGTTACATTAATAAGTTTTTCTCCTTCTTCAACTTTTAAACCATAGGGACCTACATTTCTATCACTATCAATCGTTGCCTGCAAACTATTATTATTTTTATCTTCTTTAATCTAACTCACCTCCCTCGATTATAGTACATCAATTAATGATTGCTTATAGTTATAACCATTGAGAACTCACCATTATCATCTGCTTCTTGAGACATTGATCTTAAAGCAGACCACACTTCATCATCTTCCCCTGAAATTCGGGAACTCATATGATCAACATTTATACTAACTCCTTGACTCTTTATAGATTGAATTGTGCTATATATAACCTCATCACCATGGTCATTGTTTTCTGGATATATTGCTACTTCAGCACTAAGCATCTTATTCACCCCCTGTTAATTAGGGTTTCTTTTTAAAAAAATATTATGTATATATTGAAAGCAAAAACTCCATCCAGACAAAAAAGTCTTTCAGGAGCTTTATATTTCTAAACTATTATTATTACTTATAATACTGTATCATCCAGTTCTCTATTCAATTCTTCATACAACTTCCTTCTACCCTTTTTATCATTATCTAATTCATGATATGCCCACTTAGCAACATCGTAAGCTTTATCTCTAGGAACTACAATAACTCCATCACCATCAGCGACTACAATATCTCCTGGATTTACAGTAACACCACCTACACTAACTGAAATATTCTGAGTATCATACTGTAGTCTACCCTGAACCATAGATTGGGAGATAAACTTTGACCAAAATGGAATATCCTGAACAATTATTTCATCAGTATCTCTAACTCCACCATTTGTAACATAGCCTCTTGCCCCTTCACGAATTCCTTCCAGAGTATTATTAGAGCCCATTAAACCAGCATCTACACCACTTTGATCAATTACAATAAAATCACCATCTTGAATATCCTTCATCCAGGGATATGTACATATATTATTATAATACCAGCCTGACCACTCTATATATTCTTCAGGCGTCATTTGAGGAATACCTCCCTCATAAGGGATATATCTAACTGTCTTAGCAATTCCTACAGTTTTAGTTCTATAAAGAGGCCTTATATTATATGACATTGTTCCATAATGATGAAGCATATTATAATCCATTCCATCTCTTACATCAGCAACTCTTAAAGGTTCATACAATTCCAGCAACTTTTTTCTTTCAGCTAAATCCTTTTCTTTCATTATAAACACTCCTATTCTGATAGTAATATACACCACTTCGGATTCCAGTTTATAGAAATGATGAGTTGAAAAATAATAAATAAAACTTAAGTTTCCACAATTTCCCTTCCATTATTAACACGCTTTATATCTAAGCCTTTTATTTCAGCCAATACCAATTCAGCAAGATATAAGACAGTAGAATCATCCTCTAAATGGCCTGAATATGTTTCCTTCAAATCTGTAAAGACCATATGAAAGTGAGGTTCACCCTTTATCACCATCCCATCAACAGCCGATAGTTCTATAGGGCCTTCAATAATTAAAGTCTCATCTTCTGGAGGTTCAGCAGTTGTTGTAATACGATGATAAACAGCCTTATCAAGAGTCCCGATAGCACTTAATAAAACTGCATTTTCTACACCTATATCTGCTAATTCTTTTTTTACTCCTTCTAATAATTTATCACCTCTATCAAAACTCAATACTATTATACGTCCTAGTCCTTCTCCAATAAAACTATTCAATTATCTGCTCCCCCTTTTATCAAATAAAATAAAAAAATCTATTATATTTCACGCTTATTCTAGTTTTTTCTCAATATATTTGCACTTTTCAGCATTTTATTACATATTCTAATACATAACAACAGCAAAGGTGGTGACAAAATGGGTTTATTAGGTCGTGTTACTCCTGGAATATATGAGGCCTTTATAAGAGAAAAATGTGAAGTTGAGATAATTCTAACAGCTGGTGCAAATTGTTGTAGATTAAGAGGAATAATTTGTGGCGTTATTCAGTGTGGTAAGGCTATAACTGTTTTCGACTGCAAAACTAGAAGTGAATGTGTTGTAGCAGTTGACAAAATTTGCTCAATCTGTAGAGTTAGACCTACAACTAGAAGACGTCTATTCTAATACAAAACAATTTTCCGGTTAGCATTCATCACTAACCGGTTTTTTATTCTTCTTAATCTAGACCACTAGTACTCATTGTTTCTACAACCTTAGATTGATTAATTAAAAAGATAATAATAGGCACAGAAGCCATTAAAAGCATTACTGCATATGCAACACCTTGACGTGCAAGACCACCCCAGATAATTTGATTTAAAGCATAAGGAAGGGTCTTTAATTGTTCTGTATAGATAAAGCGTGTACCAAATTCCCTCCATAATTGTTGCACTGAAAAAATCATCAGTGTTAACCAGGCAGGCTTTACTATTGGCATGACAATTTTCCAAAATATTCCCCACTCTGTTGCTCCATCTACCTCAGCTGCTTCCAGTAACTCATCGGGTACCATAGCTACCATAAACTGTCTCATTAGAAAGACACCTAGACTCATGGCCCAGGCAGGAACAATAAGAGCCATATAATTATCAATCCAACCAATTGTTGACATAGTAAGATAATTAGGTATAGCAGTAACCTGAGGCGTAAACATAAGGGATAAAACAATTACCTGAAATAATAAAGGCTTAAAATAAAAATTGTGTTTAGCCAGTGGGTAAGCAGCCATAGAAGCAAGAATAATATGCCCTCCAGTACCTGCAACTACTAAAACCATTGTATTAAATAAATATCTACTCATAGGAACCCAGGATTCCCCCATTAAGACAAATAGATCTATGAAATTTTGAAAAGTAGGATTCCTTACAAAAAATTGTGGTGGAAAAAGCCACAACTCATTTAAAGGCTTAAAAGCACTACTAATCATAAATACTAAAGGTAATGCAGTAATAAGGCCTGCAATTAATAAAATAGTAGATATAAACAGGTCCCCACCAAATGATCTACTGATTTGCTTTTGTCTAATTTGAAATTTAAATTTCATCAAGCATCACCCTTTAATTTTCCAAGATATTTCTGTATAAGAATATTTAATCCAACCATAGCTGCAAATAAGACTACTGCTATAGTTGCAGCATAACCCATCTCAAAACGTATATTACCAAAATCTAATAAATGTGTTACTATGGTTCTTGCAGCATAATCTGTACTGGGAAAACCAACCAGTGAAATCAACTGCTCTGCAGCAAGGAAGGATTGAGTAACCGTCATAATAGCTCCAAAAAGCATATGTGGTGCAATTTGTGGTAAAGTTATATACCACAATTCCTGCCACCTATTTCTGATACCATCTACTGCACCAGCTTCATAAAGAGTGACATCTATCCCCTGTAATCCACCAATAAAAGCAAGAAAAGCTGTTCCAAGAGAACCCCAAAGAACACATATTATAGCAATAGGCATTATATAACTCGGATCTTGAAACCATTGTACGGGCTCTGAAATTATACCCCAATATAATAGAAATGAATTTGCATAACCATATGCATCACCACTAAAAACAATAGTCCAGAGGAAAAAAGCCTGCCCTGATAATACAGGAGCATAAAATAAAAATGTTAAAAATGCTCTAATTCTAGGCTTGAATTCATTTACCATCCAGGCTATCAATAAGCTGGCAATATAGCTAACCGGTCCAGTTACTATGGCAAAAACAAATGTGTTTTGTATAGCTATTAAGAATACATCATCATCTAAAAATAGTCTTAAATAATTATGCCAACCTACCCATTGAGGTGGTTCCAACATATTATAATAAGTAAAACTTAAAAAAATAGCTATAAATACTGGTAAAATTGTAAATATGAAAAAGATAAGCCAGAAAGGCGCCAAAAAAAGATAAGACGCCTTATTATCTTTTAAATCATTTTTAAGAAATATAAAATAGTTTTTAATTCTTCCTGTAAGTCCATTAAACAAACCTGTATTAGTTTCTAAAGTAGATCTCATTTTCTACCTCCATTCCTAAAACATATCTTTAAACGTAGTGCTTAATTTTCTATTAAATAGTTCCAGTACATTCTCTGATGCTCAGATGGAAGATCCTCTATTTCTAATTCTAGATTAAACTCATCCCTTTTAATTCTTAATTCTCTATTCATGATACGATTATAATCCAGGAGAGTCTCTCTTGGAGGTTCTTCAGCGTAAATAACCTGTCTAAAAGCATTATCAAGATGACGACCAACCATATATCCTCCAGGTACTTCAGGCAATCCTTTAACATACTGCCATTGTTCCATTAAAATATCCAATTCTTCCAAACGCCATGGCAAGTTACCCAAGGCTTCCATATTAGCAGTAGGATATCTGGCAGCAGTACCCATAATACTTTCTAATTCATGACCAAATCTTGTTTGAATTTCTGCACTGGTCCACCATTTTAAAAATTCCCAGGCAGCTTCTTTATCATCAGTATCTGCCATAATCATCGAACTGGGACCCTGATTAGCGGTACCATAACCTAGAGAAGGTACTGTTCTATTAATACTACCATCTTTTCTTACTGTGCCAGGAACCAGAGTAAAACCCCATTTTCCTCTTAACTCAGGAGCAAAAACTTCCAGGTGGTTACGGAAAGGATAACCGGTAATCATTAAAGGCATTTCTCCCAGTCTAAAGTAATTTGCATAATCATACCATAAAGGCAAATCATATAACTCATATAACTCTGTCCATTGAGTAAAAGCTTCAATCGCTTCTTCTGATTCTAAGTTAGTTTGAATTCCATCTAGCTGATAAAGTTCAGCATCTCTCTGATATAGGAATGTTAGGAAATTGGTAACACCAGCATGTGCAACTATACTTCCTGCACCTGGAGCTCCCTCTCCAATACCTCCAACAGCTAGTTGTACAATATTAGAATATGGTAAGCCAAAATTCATATTATCTTTTTGTAACTCAGCAATAACCCTAACTACTTCATCCCATGTTTGAGGAACAGTTAGCCCCCTTTCATGTAAGATATCCTTTCTATAAAACAATACCGGGAAAGACTGTTCTTCAGGTAACGCAAAATAACTATCTCTAAATTGAAACGGAACTAAAGCACTTGGATGAAATCTTGAAGCTACTTCTGGAAAATCATCAAATTGACTTAAATCAAGAATTGCATTCCTTATATAAAAGTTAATTGGAACTGCAGGTGAAACCCTTAAAGCAACATCAGGACCTCTACCAGCCAATGTTGCTGGCAAAATAACTCCTTCCTGGATTAATTCCAGATTAACAGGAATTCCAGTCTGTGGAGTAAAGGTATCTTCTATCATATTTTTTAGAGTCTGTGCCTGGTCTCGGCCACCACTTATCCAGACATTTAGAGGTTCTACTTCATCTCCTTCATAAATATTTCCTACCTGAGTATAATCATAAAAGAATGAATAGACAAAAGAGCTCGCCTCATGACTCAACACCTGAAAGACAGAAGGTGATGCTTTAGGTAGTTCCATTTCAGGAGAAGCAACTAGCAGATAATCAATTTGCAATGGTTGTTCTGAAGTATGCATAATCCAGTTGCCTAAATTACCTATATTATCTCTAAATGCATCTAAATTGTTTGGTATTCTTTCATCAGGTCGTTCTGCCATTCTTCTTAATTGATGAGCAAGATTACTTAATACAGCTATATGTTCTCCACTTTCTCCTGTAAATACTTCTATTTCCCTAGCCAGCTCATCTAATCTAGCACTTTGTTCTAGAAGTGTCTCAACCAATCCAGGAATCCTTTCAGCTAACCTATAAGTACGCATTCTATCAGGATTTCTAGTAGTGATCATAATAATACTTCTATATAATGATGAGATTTCATAAAGAATTACATTAGTTCTTGATATAATCTCAGCAAAATCACCTAGAACAGCCTCAAGTTTAATAGTATTAGTTCCCTCTTCCAGATAAACCAAAAATGCTTCACCATTTTCATCTGAGGGAACAACCATATCGTAAAAACTAGAATAATTAAAGCGTACTGCCTCTAATTCTCTAAAAGGTATTTGATCATTTATATATAATTTCCTATTGGAAAAAGTACCACTCCTTATATTTTGTTTACCCTTAATACCAATTTTATAAAGACCGGATTCAGGAACTTCAAATTCCCAGGCAACCCACTGTCCTGCTTGATCCCAATTATGTCCACCAATAGTGTTGAGTCTTATTTGAGCAGGATGATATGGCTCAACTGTGGGATCTCCCTGGTCATGGGCTGGATATAGGGTTTGACTTGATCTATATGTGGCATCCTGACCATCTATTTTTATTAGAATATCCCTTGTTTCTTGAAAATCCATTTGTAGATAAGATTCTATTACTTCCTCATAAGCAGGTGGTTCTTGATATTGAAATAGTCTGATATTGCCTATTGCCATAGGTTCTCTTCGGGAATAAAACCTTATTGTATTTACTCCTTCTTCAAAATAAAAGGAATATGGTTCTCGAACATAGCCAATAGCATCTCGTAATTGTGCTGTCTGCCACCTTGGATTTTCTACCTGTGGCGAGCGAATATGATTACCTTGATTATCCACTTGAAACTCAGACTCGTCATGCCATATTCTTGGAAACTCTAAAAACTGAGCTTCTTGAAAAAGTAATTCATTATTAATATGAATTTCTCTTTCAATAATTCCACCTCTACCTTCAAGAGGGTAATATTCTAGTTCAATATTATATAAACCATTTTCAGGTACATTTATTTCCCATTCTACAAATCCACTTTCGTCTGTACCCAGAGCTTTTCTTCCCTCTAATTCTTCAATGACCTCAATATTTTTCATATTACTATCTATATAGTTATATGCAGGGATAATGAGTTCTACTTCAGGTCGCACCTGATATTCAATACTCTCTAGATAATCGTTATATTCTATATCCATAACCTCCAGGTCTATTTCAATAGCTAGAACTGAGTATGATAATAGTAATATAAATAATGCTGATATAAATAAAGTATTTTTTCTTTTCACGACTATCTCCTTCCTTTTCTATGACTTAAAGATAAGAAAAATCTATATAAAAAATAAGTTTTTCTCTTATTCTAGATTACATTCATACTGTTAAACTATAAGAAAAGTAAAAATTATTACTTAAAAAGATAAAATTATAATTAAACAAGTAATAATACATAAAATAAAAAATCATTAACCATAAAAAAACTAGATAGTATTAATTCAAATTAGAAAAATATAAAATATATTAGCAAGTTTTTTATAGCTGCACCCCAAAAGGGATGCAGCATTAATATTTAATTTAATTTAATTATTAAACATCTCATCAAGAATTGTATTAATTCTTGGTTCTATAGCTTCCATGGCAGCTGCAGGGCTTTGTCCTCCCCACATTACTGATCCCATAGCTTCACCAAAAGGTGTATCTCCATTCCACCATTCACCTAAAATACCTTCAAAAGAATATACATCTCCATCATATTTCTCATATGCATCCATAAGAACCTGATAGGAAACAAAATCGTGAGCTCTATCTAGAACAAAATCTTCTCTACCATCAACAACTTCTGCTGGTCTCCAGAGGAAATTATGAAGTGCTGCTAAGCCTTTTGGATCTGTTGCATTAATAGGTACAAAAACATTATCAGCATCGCCAGATGGGAAAACATGATGATCCATATTTGGACCCATAGGCAATGGAACTATTCCATAATCAAACTCAATAGCACCAAAAGCATCATCATTTATTTGCCAGGCTCCCATTACAGCCATAGCCACATCGCCAGCAAAGAACTCTAGATGTTGCCAATCTCCATGACTAATATCCATCTCATGCAACCATTCTCTTACCTTGCTTATTGCAGCATAAGCAGCTTCATCAGTATATCCAAATACAAAATTACCATCGTTATCACTTACAACAGGTCTTGCACCATTAGTAAAAGCAAACGGTATTGGATCAATGTCACTTAGACCCCATTGATCAATTATACCATCACCACTTGTGTCTGTAGTAGCTGCAATAGCTAATTCTTCCATAGCGTCCCATGTCCAGTTACCACTTTCATAAATTTCATCTAAAGGAGTTAAACCCTCGCTATCAAAAATTTCTTTATTCCATACTACGTAATTTATTACTTGAGCAGCTCCAGTACCTAATCCTAAGGCATATTTTTCTCCCTGGAAGCTATAAAGATCAATAATACTAAGAGCCTCTGGAGTCAAATTATCATAATAAGCATCAGGTAATATTTCATTCATAGGATAAAAAGCTTCATTAGCTATCAAAGGCCATATTTGTGAAGTATGAAGGAACCAGATGTCATTGCTGGACTCATCGCTTAATAAACGATTCATCATAACTTCCCTTAAGTCATCGCCATATGGAACACTCAAAAGTTGAATATCACCAATATTGTATCTTTCCATAGCTTCTTCTAATCTAGCTGGATAGTCTCCACCTTCTACAAATTCACCAAGTGGATCATACCAACTTATATAAGTAACGGTTTCTCCTCCAAAATCAACATCACTATCATCAAAAGGTAATTGATAAGCCAACAAAGCAGTACTAGCCAACAACATTGTAATTAAGGTAAATACTAACAATCTCTTTTTCATTAAAAAATCCCCCTTATTAATATTTTCACTATAGATTTTCAACCTACTGACTGAAAGTAATTGATAACAGTCAATAAACCTCCTTTCTAAATAGTAATTTATTTAATCAAATTCCAGATATGGAATTCAATAACTAAAATAAAGTGAGTTATATTAACCTACGATACCCGTTCTTTGAATACTCTCAATAAAGTATTTCTGCAGAAAAGCATATAAAATTAAAAGTGGTGCAATATATAACAACATACCTGTATTTTGAATTAACGAAGCATATGGTGTTGTCAAAAGATTATGGTCATGATTCAAAGCCCTTAATGCAACTCCCTGTAAAGCCTGAAGTAAAAAGTTGCCCTGACCACTTAAAAATATAGTATTAAAGAAGAAATCATTCCACTGCCAGACAAAAGCAAATAAAAATATAACAACTAAACCTGGAACAGCACCTGGTAACATTATCGTTCTAAAAGTCTTAAAAATACCTGCACCATCCAAATATGCTGCTTCTTCCAGGTCTTTTGGCATTCCTCTAAAAAATTGTCGTAAAATATATATAAACAAACCATTTCTCAAACCAACTGCTGTAGATGAAGTTAAGACAAATGGCCAATAAGATCCCAAAAGATTTTGCTCAGGTATTAAACCAAATAGGTTAAAATATCTAAAGTTTAGGGACAAAGGAGTCATGATCATTTGTGGTGGTACAACTAAAGTAAATAAGACTAAGCCAAATATTATATTAGCACCTTTGAAGTGAAAACGTCCAATACCATAGGCAACCAAAGTACAGGAAACTAGCTGTAATATACTAACTGTTATAGTTAAAGTGAAAGTATTTAAAAATGCCTTGGGATAATTCATGTGTTCCCAAACAACTCGAAAATTATCAAGAGTAAAATTTCTAGGAATCCATTCAACTGTTGGGTCAAACAGATCTATTTCTGCCATAAAAGAGGTTGCTATTTTTTGAAAAAGGGGTTGAAGAATAATATATGCTACACCAATAACAAAAATAGCTCTTAATAATGAAACAATAACTGACCTAATTCGTTTATTTATTCTACTAGATAAATTATGATCCTTTTCTTGATTTATTTTTTCTAAAACTTCCTCTACCTGTTTTTCTATTGGCCTAAAAGCTTCTACCTCAATATCTGCCGTTCTTTTATTAATATTTGTATTATTCATATTAACCCCCCTTCTATTCTTGATAGAAAACCCATCTATTTGCAATTTTTAAAACTAAAATAAGTATCAAGATGATAACTAAAAAGTACAAGACAGACATTGCCATACTTACACCGTGATTACCATCTAATCTTACTGATCGAATTAACATAACAAGCTCATTACTTGGTGTCACAAAGGTATCTATGATTGTATAAACTGCATTAGTTATTATAATAGGACTTAATAAAGGTAAAGTAATCAACCAGAAAGATTCCCATCTACTAGCTCCCTCTACGTCTGCGGCTTCATATATAGATGGTGGAATTGATTGTAATCCTGCTAAAAATATAAGTATTTGTATACCTGAAGCATTAATGATATCAGGAATTCTATTAACAGCATTTAAGACAAACTCAATCAAAGGTTCTGGTAATTGGGCATTCATCAAAACATTTCTTAGACCGGCTCCACCAAATACAAAGCCGGCACCTCTAGCCTGGTGCATTAACTGATTAACCATATCAGTCATTTCTAACTGTATAATTATACCTGCTCCCATAATAACTGGTAAGAAAAAAATCAACCTTGCTAGAAAACGTCCCTTAAACTTCTGATTTAATATCATAGCCGTAAAAAAGCTAAAAGCTAAAACCAATGGCACATTTACAAACATATTTAAAATAGTTTCTATATAAACCCTGAAAAACTGACCATGAACGTTAATTGCATAATAATAGTTCTGCAATCCGCTAAAACTAAGTTCAAAGCCCTCACGGGTTAGTGACAATTGACTAAGACTAAAAATAAAAGCCTGTATAAATGGATAAATAAAAAACAAAGTGAAACCAAGAATAAAAGGTAAGGAAAACAAATAACCTGCAACGACTTTTCTTTGCTTTAGAGTGAGTCTGTTACTTAATTTCATTCAAATTCCCCCTGAATAACCCTAAAATTTTCTCCCTTAACTTCTAGTCCATCTATATTGACAGTATAATTATTGTAATTAACTATCACAGCAACACCATTACTATAAACAGTCTTAAAAACATTTTCTTCAAGTCGTTGATGATCAACAATCCTTTCACTATAGGTATCTCTTAAAAGTTCATCCACTAAGTGATAAAATTCCACAGCCTCTTCAAACCACTGTCTATAATTAAGAGCATAATCATGATCAAAATCTGTACCTTTAATGGCAAAAGAATCTTCATAAGAACCACGATAGTATGGTATTGCACCTACTTCTATGGACTTTAATAGGGAAAAATGATTTTGAGACATATTTAATGGATCCCCAGCAAAATCAATATAGCCATTTAGTACTATGGGGATAAATGGAACTCCTCGATCAATCAGCCTTGAACCTGTACTAAACAAAGGAACTCTTACTATTTTGTTTACATAGGGTAATAAATATCCATTACCTCCTTCAACAGCAATATTAAAGCCCTGGCTTCTATTTAATTCTTCAAAAACACCCTGAGTAGTAATTAAAGACTGTTGTCTATCTATAGTCCTATTGGGATTGGGTCTAAAGTCTGCGTTTAACTGCCTTCCCATATATCTAAAAGAAATTGAATCCAAATCATAGTTAGAATAATCTTGCATATATCCAAATAAAAATCCGTCTAAATGCCTGGCGGAAAGAATTTCTTTTTCGTTTCTCCTTAATTCTTCATCCTGATAAGTAGCAACATTGTAATCAGGAATATAGGCAATTCCTCTAGTTAAAAAACGGGCAGCATGACTTCTACGATTATAACTATCAAATAATCTATTTCGATAAATATTTAGAAAACTATGGTCAGGATAAAAATCAATACTTTCTTCCTGTAAAAAGTCAACTAAGATACGAAATTCTTCTTCACTCCCTAACGATCTTTCCATGCGAACTTTATCAGGGAAAAAGTGTCTTTCGCCACCTGCAGACCATCCTGTCATTCTCAAAGAAATATTTTTAACTTGATTTTCTTTAAATTCTCTAATTATATCCTGAACCTGAGAATAACTTGTCATCGGTGTAACAACTCTTCGAGGAATACCAAAAACAGGTTCTTGTTGGTCAATAGCCCCCAGTAACTCCAGAATAAAAGGTGTATGTTCTCTAGCTTCCAGACTACTTAATTGAAAATTATCTATTAAATAATTTTGATAACTATGAGCCATTCCTACATAATTAGCATTCTCTTCTTCTAAAAAAGTATATCTAAGCTGAATTTTTCCTTCAGGCATCCGGGACTGATATATATTAATTCTTGATATTTCAAAATCATCACCATCCCCTAATTCAAATTGAGCCATTGGAAGAGTTGTAAAGCTGGAAGAAACAGAATTATAAGAGTTATTCCTTCCTGAGATAGATGCCCTAATGCTTGCATAAGCATCTCCCTCTTCTATAATCGCTAAAAAAGCTTTATCATTTTTTTTCATACCAAAAACAGGAAGATGTAATTCTTCACCAGAGCGTAAGATCTCTTCTCTAGCTTCAAGAGACTCGTCTCGACCATATAATCTTCTATTATAAGACGCTAGATTAGTTTTTTCATTATTTAGATCAATTATAGCTCCTGCACCATCTGGTACAAACATATAACCCTCATCATCAACGCCAGCTGCACCGAAAAAAGGCAATATATGAAGTGAATAAATTGGTAAGGATATTTCTTGATCTGGCTGTGATCTATCAATAACATCTATTGGATAAATTACTTTATCCATGGGCACTCTGACTATTAAATCTTTATTATCTATTATATATTCTAAACTTAGTTCAAACACTCTCACATTAACATCTGGAGGATCTATATTTATAGATGTGTAATCTAAGATTCTCTCATCAGGAGTATAGCCACTTTTTTTAATATTCTCCAGGATATTATCTCTGTCCCAGGGCATAATCCTTCTTCTTTGAATATATACCCCTTCCTCCTGCAAATATGCCAAATCTTCAGCTTGTATCTCAGCAACTCCATCTATATCACTACGATTATCCACGTAATATTGTAAAAAATCCTGGATTATTAATCTCTGATCTCTTTCACTAAGCTCTTCTTCTGGTAGATAAAATAGATAATCACCAATTACTTCTTCTGCATTAAAACGAGGAATCTCTATACCATCTTCTCCACTTTCTTTTTCGCGGATAGCTAATAAATGATATTGTTCTAACAAGAAACTTCTTCCATCTTCTTCTAAATTACTTAAAATCTTAGTTTCAAAATTATTTTTTCCTATCACTGTTGGAACAAAATCATCATCTGACCATTGTTCACCAATAATATAATCAATACTTACACCATTTTCAATTTCTTTAATTTCAAACTGATTATAAACAATACTATCAGCATAATTATTCATATGTCTTCGCCTATTACCAGGAAGATAAAAAGACAATAATACTTGAGAATTCAATTCATTTCTAGCACTTCCTCTAGCAATAGTCTCTTTTTCATCCCTATTAGGAGGATTAGAATACCAGATAGTCCCACTATCCTTATCCTGTACTGCTACTTCTGAATTTTCGTGATTAATAAATAATACCAAGTGTTCGTTTTCTGCTATTTCTTGATAATTTTCAAGAATATCGGCATATATTAAGCCTGTCATTAATTGAAACAGTATTATAAAGAAAATAGCTATAGATAATTTATTTTTAATAACAATTTTTTTCATTAAATAAATTCACCCTCCCACTGCATATAGTATCTTTATGCCCTGATAAATAATTCAGTATAAATATCTCTTATAAATTGAATCACCTGTTCTGAAAGATTAAAAAATAAAATTCCAATAAAGAGACTGAAAATTATTCCGGCAATAATTAATATTGTTAGAAAGAAATTCTTCCCTGTTTCGTATTGATGGGTTGTCATTGTACCAAAAAATAGCAGTAACAATGACCACAATACAGCAATTGAAGAAAAAATAAATATAAAAGCCCCTTCCTCCATTGTAATAAAATTGCTAATAATTGTAACTGGTATATTTATTATTATCATTGGAGTAAATGCATAAGCTGTAGCGATATAAATATCCTTGAACTTTCCTTTTCCATTCATCAATGTGGTAAATGACCAGTTTACAGTTACCCATAAGAAAAATGGTATTAACACAAAGGCAAATTCAGCCAGCACATTTAATCTAGCAAGATTTGATTGATTAAATATAAAACCTGTATATTGTCTTTGAATAATATTTGATAAAGTAAATAAAATGAGTATAACTGTAGCAGCAGGAAGATTACCTAATTTTTCATGCTTTAAATCCCAGAAGCCATCAAAGGGATGAAAAACAACATGTCTTGCATAAGCTACACCCTTTATAGTTCTTATAGATTGCAAATATAGTATAGCGAGTCTAGCCTTTATCCAACTTCCAAAACGCCATTTATCTTCTTTAAAGTAAGAGATAGCAGCAGTTTCAGATTTTGCTAAGCCATTTAGCAAAAACGGATATAGATTTTTACTAAGTACTTTACTATATTTTCTTATAAGAATTATTAAAAAGATAATAATTATAAAAGACAAAAAAAGCATATTAATATTATCTCTAATATAATCTTTCCTATAATATTCATAAGCAGCAGAGTATCCCTCTCTGTTCTGCCCCAGTCTATAAAATTGCATTGCTTCAGCAAAATTATCATCTCTAAAATAAGCTCGACCAATTCCAGTATAACCTAGATCGAAATTAGCATTCATTCCTACAACTTCTGACCAAATATTAGCTGATTCCTGATATTGACCTGAATTATACTCCCTGATAGCATCATGAATTAATTTCTGATATCTAGTAGGAGCATAAACTGTTATATCATTCAACTCACTATCTATAACCATTATATGACTGTCAAATTCAGCCAAAGCCCTAGGTCTTCTTAAATTTCCTCTTTCAAATCCCCGTCCAGCAAATACATATAATAAATTACCGAAATAATCATAGGTAAATACTCGACCCCTTTCCTGGTCAAGAGCACTATAAATCCCTTCTTCCCTGGCTAATATATCTCTAAAGTGAGAACCCTCTAAAACCCACTCTCCTTCAGCATCTTGCAAGGAAGAACCATAGTCACCAGTAGGTGGAGCAAATCCCTGTCTTTTTAACACATCTTTTCCTGAAGGGTTTAATCTTCTTATTGCATCGTCATCTTGATATTCACCAGTTCCAACTGTAGTAAATATAAAGCCTCTTTCATCTACGTCAAGATTACTATATTCTGTTGGTAGTAATAAAGACAATCTTTCTTGTCTTGCCTGTGGTGATATTCTCCTCCATAAATAATCTATAAAATCCGGACTTATCCTGGGTGCACCTAAGAACCCTCTAAAATCACCATCAAGATCAAATTCCATTACACCATCAATAATCTCTTCAGCAATTACATAAGTTCTACCTACATTATCTACTGCAACCTTTACAGGTAAAAATTGATATCCACTTCTAAACAATGTTGGATTATCGGCAACAGGTGAAGATATAATTCTAATTAATTCACCTTGTCTATCCAATACTACTAATCTGTTATTGCGACGGTCAGCCACAAACAACTCATCATTATTAGTCACATATAATCCATAAGGTTGATTAAAAGTATCAAGTTCTCCATCATTTTCAAAATCTTCAATAATCTTAATTAAATTCCATTCTGAATCAGTAATAATTATTCTATTATTTCCAGTATCCGCAATATAAATCTCTTGATTATTCCACACAAAAAGATCCTGGGGGTTACTAAAAGCACCTACCCCTAAATCTTCTCCATTGATTATTCGATGAGCCTGATAGGCCTGTGGCGCCATTATCGGGTCTTGCCAAAAATCATAAGTATAACTGTAATAAGGAACAGCATAAGTAGAACTATCTGCGTATATTACTCCACTACTTAGAATAAATAATAATAACAACATATAAAAAATCTTGCTTGTTTTTTTCAACATCTCCTCCCCTTTCTAATAAGAATATATTAAAATTATATATTTGTATTTTCAGATTATTTTTTATATAACACTATATGTCCCCCTTAGACTGTGCTATAAAAGTATTTAAAAAATTCAGCTATCATAAGGAGGCTTACTAATTATTGCGAAAGCTATAAGCAAGCTACCTTTTATTCAATCCAGAACCTAAATTGTATATTTATAGAAATACTTTTTGAAAACAATGCTTAAATATGGAACCAGAAAAAGTATTGTTATGGCAGTTTCTAAAGGGGTTTAGTTTCTTTGTATAATATTTATTAAAAACAGAATTTATATATATAGTACGATATAAGCATATTCTGATAAATAAGATAGCGAAATAAATTTCTAATGTATTTAATGCAATCTGTGAATTTGAAAATTTATATTTAAATAAATTTTCTATCTATTATAATATTTTTTATAAAATGCAAAAGTTTCTCTATTATTGCTCAAAGTTTTATTAAAAGTGAAAATTTAAAGTAATAATTAAAAGCAAGATATTTAATTTTCTTAACAAGCACTTGTAAATTAATGGTTCTCTTGGTTAATTTATATTTCGTAGGCTGAACTTTAATCGTTTGTATCATATGTACTTATATATAATTATTCCATATATATTTTGATATTCCTTCTTTTTTATCGAAACTTTTTTTAATTTGCTTTATTTTTCTTTGTTAAATTATAAGATGCATTTATATAAATAATAAGCTGTTAAAATATATCACGAAGTCCATATTTTAAAATCAGCAAAAGCAATTGAATTTTCCTTTTTAGGAGCCCATTCAATAGTATTTCCGCCATAGAAAGTACTAAAAAGAAAATAGTTTATCTGCCAATTTGCTCTCGACAATCTAAATCGAAAGTCATCTTTACGATATATTTCTTTATTATCGAAATATAATTTCATAATACCATTCTCTTCTCCAGGTGTATTTAACTTAATATATTGTTTTAAAATATGCCAATCTCCTCTCTTAAATTTAATATTGGGTCTAATCATATCCCCATACTTAGCAGCTTGACCACTCCAATACAAATATAATTCATAAACACCATTAGCTCGCCACATATAACGAGAAGAAAAACCATCTTTCTTGCCAAAACCACCGGTAGGAGTAGAACCTCCTGCTAAACCTGGAAGTTTACCACCCATAACCCATTCGAAATTTTCACTAAATTTCAATTTATACTCTAAAAAATACTCATCTTTTGGACTTATATGAGACTTCCATTGAACTCCACCCTCTTGAGGACAAAACTTTCCAGCAGGATATTTGCATTCAAGAACTTTCTTTTTTACGTCTTTATTATTTAGGAACATTTCATCTTCTATTATTCTTGCTCTTCCTTCATGAATTCCATTTAACCACTTATCACTAGAATTCCCCCAATCTTTTTTCAATATATCTAATGTATATATCCCAGGTTTCCTATTAGAAAAATCAATCAACTTTATCTTTTTATCATCTTTGTTTATAGACATAAGAATCTAAAACCCCCTTATATATTTTATCTCGCAATCTAAATATATATTAACATAAATAATAAAAATTTACTAAGTATTTAAAGTAATAAGATAATACAATTAGAATAAAACGAAACATAAGAAATTTGCTTGGCCTTCTTTTCTATAATGAATTTTTCTTGGAGTCCTATTAGAATATATGGTTTCCATAGATTCTGAACGCAGATGCTTTTCTAGACATAAAAAAAATAGCTTATCTAAGCTATTTAAAATTAATATAAATAATATAAGATCCTAAGATTATTTGTAAATTTATTATAAAAAGGCTCCTGCTCTTTTTCTCATTTTGGAAAAAATCATTAAGACTTCAATCCTCTTACATTCATCACATAAATCACTATAATAATATCTACCTTGTTCAATTCTAATTTTTTTTATCCTTTCACAAAGTGAACATAACTCCATAAAAAATACACTCCCTTTTAGATTATCTTTTTTTATACTTTTAAAATATTAATTATTTAATATTATTACCAAAACAATAATATTTTAAACTAAATTCTAAGAATACTTCTTTCATTATCAGGTAAAACTATATAAAAAGGGAGGTGTTTGAATTGGCAAACATTAAATGTTCTGTTGAAAACTGTGCTTACTGGGATTCAGGCAATATTTGTGGAGCAGATAGTATTGAAGTAAGTAAAAACTTTTTTGGTAATGATGATATGGAAGCTGGATCTATAGGTGCTAATCCGTCAATGTCTAACCAAACAAAATGTCTCACCTTTAAGCCTGGAAAAGATAAAAATTAAAATTGTTTAAATATCCTTCTAAGATTCTTATTTTCAAGCTAACAATCTTATTCTCAAGTAAAAAGGAGGATAAGATTGTTAATTCTCTATTTTTCATATTCTCAAGATCGGCTAAGAAAAATTAAATTAGTCTATAGAAGTTCATAAATTCTTAGACAAATAAAAAGGATAGTGTTAGATGTTAAAACCACCATTAAACCCAATGCTTTTATCTGTAAAAGAGGAAGCATTTAATTCTCCCAATTACCTATTTGAGTTTAAATGGGATGGCTATCGATGTCTATGTTTTATTAATCAGGGAAAGTTATATTTACAGAGCAGAAACAAAAATAGCTTAACAAAATATTATCCTGAAAAAAAATATATAATTAATAATATCTACTGTAAAAACGCTATTCTAGACGGAGAATTATGTTTTCTTGAGGAAGATGGAAAAAGTAATTTTAGCAAACTTCAAAAAAATATTAGATATTCTAAAAAAAAACAATCTTTATCTTTAGTCTTCTGGGATCTAATTTCATATAACGATAAAGATTTAAGCTCCTTAGCTCTTATTGAACGAAAAAAGCAACTTAAATCTATAGTTAAAGAAAATCGTTTTTTACTAATATCTCCTTTCATAAAAAAGTGGGGTGTTAAATTATATCAAGAAGCTGAAAAGGAAAACTTAGAAGGTATTGTAGCTAAAGAAATCAATTCTCCCTATGAGTTTAAAAGAAGTAAAAAGTGGCTAAAAATTAAATGCTGGCAATACAGTGAGGCTATCATAACTGCTTATACAAATAATAGATTATTATATCTTGCAAGAAAAGATATAAAAGGTAGTTTAATAGATATGGGGAAAGTAAAAATATCTTTGGAAAAAGATATAGAAAACACTCTGTTTTCATTTTTACCTACAATTAAAATTAAATCCATAAGAAATAATAAATTGGATGTCCACAAGGTAAAACCGTACATTAAGGTAAAAGTACGCTATACTGAAATTTCTTCAAATAATACTTTTAGACATGGCTATGTAGTAGAAATAATGAGTTAAAGCTATACTAATAATGCTCTGGAATTAAAAAAGAATTATTTATTTAATATTACATAAAATCAATCAATATCTAAAAGGAATAAGGATACGGAGGGAAAGCATGAGCACATTACTTGTTGATGAATATCAGGTTAAACTAAGCAACTTAGATAAAACTTTTTGGCCAAAACATAATTACAAGAAAAGTGACCTAATTAATTACTATATTGAGATTTATCCTTTAATAAAAAATTATTTAAAAGATAGACCACTATCTTTACAAATATTCCCTGATGGTGTTAAGGGAAAATCTTTTTTTCAAAAAAATGCAGCAACACATGCTCCTGAATGGTTAAGCACTACAGCAATATATTCTCGTCACCGACAAGAGGCCATTAATTGGGTTATGGTCAATAAATTGCCAGATTTAATTTGGATAGCAAATAGCGCTTCTATAGAACTACATAGTTGGTTTTCAACATATAAAAAACAAGACTATCCTGACTTTGCTGTATTTGATTTAGATCCTCCTGAAAATCCAGAATTTAAAAGAGTTATAGAACTTGCAATAAAGATCAAAGAAATACTAGATGAACTAAACATTCGCTCATTTCTTAAAACTTCCGGAAAAGCAGGACTACACATATATATTCCTCTTAAAAATAGATACAGTTATGAGGATGTCAAACAATTTTTAAGGGCAGTAGCTGAAGCTATAATTACTCAGCATCCAAATCTATCTACTATTGAATGGAGAAAAAAAGAACGCCAAGGAAAAATCTATATAGACTATAGACAAAATGGACGTAGCAAAACATTAGCAACACCATACTCATTACGTCCAACAGATGATGCCACTATATCTACACCGCTAGAATGGAAAGAATTAAATCAGAATTTAAATCCTAAAGATTTTAACTTAAGTACTATTATAGAAAGGATTGAAAATAAAGGGGACTTGTGGAGCAATATCTTATTAGAAAAACAAGAATTACCCCACTTTCTTTTTAAATAAGAGTCTATTTATCCAATCCTTTGTCCCTTTACTTTTTCTTTATTATTATTTTCTGTTTTTAGACTTTCCTCACTTTTCTTTTCGCTTGCCTCAACACTGGCTTTTAATCTTTCCATTAAATCAAGAACCTTATTGTCTAGTTCTGGAGCTTTAGCTGTTTCAATTTCTTCACCATCTATTTTTTCTCTTATTATATTAAGTAGTTCTTCACGATACTCATCGGTATACTTTTCCGGTTTAAATTCAGCTGTAAGATTATTTACTATTTCTATAGCTAGGCTTTCTTCTTTTTCTTGTAAGCTTATTTTTTCTTCTAAGTTTTCTAAGTTTAATTCTTGTGTTTTTTTAACTTCATCAGCAAAATACATAGTCTCTAAAGCCAGTGCATCATCAAGTACTCTTACCACCGCTAAACTTTCCTTGTTTCTAATAGTAATCTTACTAATAGCTACTTTGTTTGTTTTTTCTAAAGATTTTTTTAACAAAAAATATGGTTTTTCCCCACCCTCCGCCGGGCTTAAGTAATATGTTTTAATATAATATATTGGATCAATCTCCTCTAGGCTTACAAAATCTACAATATCTATTGTTTTAGTTGATTTAATAGGAATATTATCAAAATCCTCATCTCTTAATATTACGTATTTATCGCTTTCGTATTCATATCCTTTTACTAAATCACTGTATTCAACATCTGTTTTACAATTCTTACAATATCTTTTCATATTAACAGGAGACTTACATTTATCATGTAACATTTTAAAACTAATATTCTTCTTATTAGTTGCTGTACTCAGTCTTATAGGAACATTGACTAGACCAAAGCTTATTGCACCTTTCCATATTGTTCTCATTTTAATCACCTCATAATTATTATACCCATTATATAAGAAAATTAGCCGAATTAAAAAATTATGTTAAGCCTCTTTTATATGTTCAATAAAAATAGATAAGGATTAAAATCCTTATCTATTTAAATCAAAAATTTATTATGGTTTATCCCCTTCACCCTGCAAGTATTGTTCCCGAGGCACGAATGTTTTACAAGCACTCTGAGCACATTCATTTATTGGTGATAACCCCTTTTGACTTATTATTTGATTAGTTTCCTCCACATCCATTTCACTTACTAAATCTTTTGCTAATTCATCACTTACTACTAATATTTTTTCAGCTACACATAAATTAGGTTGAGACCACCAGTTACAATTACTTACAGTGCAGTGAACATGTGATTTTACTTCAGTAATTATAATCACTCCTTAACTATATTTTATAAACCTTTATATATCATTTTCAAATTCTAAGTTATATAACTCTACACGATATCCTTCTTGATCTACAACTTCAACTGTTGCTTCTTGTGGTTCATTATTTTCATTTCTAGTCCCAGATTCAAACAAAACTCGATGGTCTTTAAAAGGAATTTCACCATATTCATTATCTTTAAGTTTACTAAATATTTCTCCTGCCAAAGCATGAGTTATTGCTTCTTCTGTCTTTTTCACATTACCACCTCTGTATAATAGATATAATATAAGTTCATTATTACTATTACCAGATTCAATCCTTATTAATACAAAAAGCAATAATTTTTTGTGGTAATTATTAACGCAAATTTTAATCAAGTTTTAATCTTTTTCCAATTATATTTTAATATTCATGTGGTATATTATATATACAGAGTCAAGAACAGAAAAACTCTGATTTTTTTCAAGATTTTTGAATACCCCTTAAATCCTTAATTTATTTTCTGTTTTTCCTCTTAGTGCCGCCCTTATGCGGCGGCTTAAAATAGATTTAACATATTATTTTTTTCATGTTCTTATATTTATATATTTTTTCCTCTCTCAAACCCCCAAAATGGGGGTTTTTAAATGTATAAGATTATGACTTCCTTAATCTGCTGATAATTTATATCAGCCTAATTTTTGTTTTTAAACTCAATGACTATTTACATCTAAAGATACTAGCATTTTATAATTACACTTAGGTATTTGGATATAGAAACCTTTATAGCTAATATAATTTACACTAGTACTCAAACTCCAAGACTTGAGTTTATAATACTTAGCATATTCATTTCCAAATATTACATGCTTGCTTTTATAGTATTTTAACACGCTTTATGATATTATTTGTATATAGATATTTTATATGTAAAACTCATCAAATTATTCCAACCGATACTGAAAGGAGCAATAAAATGTTAACGAAAAACAAGTCTTTATTTATTTTTATTTTAATTTTATTTACTATCTTTTCTTCTTTCACTTATGCTTCTGGAGCAAGAGATATAAGTAACCATTGGGCTCAAGATTATATACTTAACCTCTTAAGTAATGATATCATGTCATCATATGATGATGGTAATTTCAAGCCTAATCAAGCCATAACTAGAGGTGAATTTTCTATTGCATTAGCCAGGCATATGAATCTTGTAGCAAATTATAATACTTTTTTCGATGACTTAGTAAACTATCCAGAATTTGAAAGAATTAATGCTTTAGTTGAAAATGAGATCATAAATGGATACCCTGATGACACCTTCAGACCAGATCAAACTATCACTAGAGCAGAAATGGTAGCTGTCATAATTAGATCTTTAGGAGTTAACAATGATGATGCTACTATCAATCTTAGAAATAATGAATCTTTTAGTGATGTTCCAGATAATCATTGGGCATCAAACGATATTAAAATTGCCGAACAACTAAATTTAGTAAGTGGAGATGAAAATTCTAACTTTAACCCTACTGACACTCTTACTAGAGCAGAAACTGCTAAAGTTATCAGCCAGCTATCAAGATTAAAATCAGATACTGGTTATATTACTGATGTATATCCTTCTTCTAATAAAGTATCTGTTAATTCACTTAATGGACAAAGAAATGTATACGATTTCAATGAGAATACTTTAGTTGGAAGAAACAATCGTTTTGTAGAATTAGATGAAATTCTATCAACAGATAGGGTCTTTATCATAACAGATACTACTGGTCAATTGCAGTATGCAAAAGCATATGGAATGGTTACACAAGATGATTTAGCAACTGAAATTAGCACTATGACACAAGGATTTTTCCAGGCAGATGAAGTCATGGAATTATCACAAGGAAATTTTGACCTATTACAACCAAAATTACAAAACTCTATTCGTGAGCAATTAGGTGTGCAGGGATTGAGTGCTCATGAGATTAATGCTATAATGTCTACTGATTGGGATCAATTAGAAGAACTCAGTAGAGATAGAGTCTCAGAAGCTATAGCAATCCAAACTGGATTACCACTTGATATCACAAGAAGTTTGATTAATGGTGACTGGCAACGAGTTAGCTCATATGCCCAGATTGAACTTATTCAACGTTTAATTAATGGTGTTTTAGGTTCAGGTATTATTTCTTAAAAGTTCAGGTCTTATTCCTCAAAATAACTTTAGGAGGTCCTAATTTCCTCATAGGACCTCCTAACAAAAAGTTTAATTTAAAGATAGTTTGCATAAAATTAACTCTTGCTTTTTAAATAGACTTATGTTAAGATATATAAGTGTTGAGAGGAAAATATGCCGAAGTGGCGGAATTGGCAGACGCGCTGGATTCAAAATCCAGTGGGCCCTGTGCTCATGTGGGTTCGACCCCCACCTTCGGCACCATTAATATGACAGTATTTAAGCCCTATCAGAGATGATAGGGCTTTTTGGTATTTAGGGTAAATCCTGACGAAATCCTGACATTCTTATATTTTTCAAGATTTTTATAAGTTTAATATTAACTATCCCTTTAATATCTAAAAGCCCCTTAAGCTTTTAATTATAGTAATGTATAAAAAAATTATATCTAAAAAAGTCCTCTTTTTTATTATAAAGAGGACTTTTTAGCTTTCACAAATTGTAAAATCATCCATTCTAGTAGTTGATTCACATGCTTGAACTTTAACTTCTTTACTATATTTAGGTTTTCTGCCCATAAAAAAATACCTCCAAGTAGATAGTCTGTTTTAATTAATTAGACTGTCTACTTTGGAAGTATCATATCATGATAGAGACTCTCTTTTTTGTTTTTTAAAGTAAGTAAAAATACATATTCTATTCTGCTTTGCTAAGATGTAATGTATATTCAAACTCATCAATAAAAGTTCTTTCTCCTGACCTTTCCACTTGATATAGACCAATTTTAAACTTCTTAATTCTATGATCTAAATCTGAAGTAATTGTTAAATTGAATGTATTAGTACCTATTTCAGCTTCAAGTGGTCCATAACTACCAAACTCATCCCATTGATCATTTTCAACAGCTAAAGCCGAAAGTTTCAAAAAATATTCACCTGCTGCTCCTGAATTTTCTATGTTTCCGCTTATAGTGTAGATATAACCTTCCTTTTTTTCTTTTTCTATTAGTGCTATATTACCATCTTCATCCATTACCGGGTTACCTTCATCGTCCTTTACTTCTTCTGTGTATGTAGTAATTTCATATTCTTCTACCACATTATAATCTCTCATACTCAAATTTGCTTGGCCCAAAGAAAACCTGCAAGCAACCATAACAATAGAAATCAACAAAATAATAACTAACAAGATAATTTTTTTCATAATATTCTCCCCCTATTTGATATCTTCTTGCTTACATACCTTATTATTATCTTTGAACCTATCAACCTCCCTTTTACAAAACTCATCCAAGGTTTTAATTAAATATATTTCATCATTATTTTTCGCAATTTTAAATTAATTTTAAAACTTTTTCTATATAAGTAATTTTTTCTATATTATTATTTTAATATACTATTATTCCCAAGTCAAGTATTATATATATTTCGTTAGTCATTATTTATTATAAATGTATTTTATATTAAAATATTAAAATATAAAACTGCATTATAATATTTGTTTGCAAAAAAACATTTATAAAGGTATAATATTTAAGATGGATAAAATAAGACAAGTTATAAAGGAGATAAGATTATGAATTATGATGATAATGTAGAAGTTATTAATATTAATAATAAAGAAATCATATTAATAGGTACTGCACATGTTTCTAAAAAAAGCGCTGAACAAGTTAAAGAGATAATTGAAGAAGTAAAGCCAGATAGTGTATGTGTAGAACTCGATAAAGAAAGATATGAATCTATTGCTGATAAAGACAGGTGGGAAAAATTAGATATATTTAAGGTTATTAAACAAAAGAAGGCTTTATTCCTTCTTGTTAATTTAATCATCAGTTCTTTTCAAAAGCGAATAGCTAAACAATTTGGTATTAACGCAGGTCAAGAAATGATTCAAGGAATAGAATCAGCAGAAAAAGTCGATGCAAAACTTGTATTGGCAGATAGAAACATTCAAATAACTTTCAAAAGAGTATGGAGAGGTCTCGGTTTTATTGAAAAATTAAAGTTAATTATGCAAATATTAACAATGTTATTCTATAATGAAGAAATTACAGAAGAAGAAATGCAAGAACTAAAATCAGGAGATTCTCTAAATATGATGTTATCTGAATTAGGTAAACAATTCCCCGGTATAAAGAAATATCTTATAGATGAAAGAGATCAATATTTATCAGAAAAAATAAAGAATGCCCCAGGCGAAAAAATAATAGCTGTTTTAGGTGCAGGACATATACCAGGAATTAAGGAAGAAATAAAAAAAGAGCAAGATATTGAAGCAATAACTAAACTACCTCCTAAATCAAATACTATGAAATATATTGCATGGTCAATACCTATTATTATTATTGCTATCATTGGCTATACCATGTATATTAACAGATCAGCAGGTATGGATCAAATACTTACCTGGATTCTTTGGAACGGCTCTCTATCCGCTATTGGAGTGCTTTTAGCAAAAGGACATGTATTAACAATACTAACTTCCTTTTTAGTTGCTCCGATAAGTTCTCTAAATCCAGCTATAGCTGCAGGTTGGTTTGCTGGAATAGTTGAAACAATGCTGAGAAAGCCTCAAGTAAAAGATTTTAAAGACCTTTCTGAAGGTATTACTTTTAAAGGCTTATGGTCGAATAAGGTGACACGAATTCTTTTAATCGTCGTCTTTGCAAATCTAGGTAGTTCCCTGGGTACTTTTATTGGTGGAGCCGAAGTGATAAGACTATTTATTGAATCAATAAGATAAAATATAAAAACTATAAAAACCTGCTATTGAAAATATTGAATAGCAGGTTTTATAATATACAATATTTTAAATTATATATTAAAACTTATAAAACTGTGGAAAAAAGTAAATAAAAATTATTAATAAAGTTAATACAATTAAAAATAAGTCAAAATCAAGATTTTTTATATCCCATACTACCTTTTCATGTTCTCCAGCATTTTTATTAATAGAAAGTATAAATGTCTTCACTTTCTTACCTTTTCTAAGAAAACTAGCTAGTAATTTACTCTCTAATTTGCTATCAAATTGAAAATCAAATAAATTAGCAAATGTTTTACTATAACTATTAAATCTCTCCCCAATTTCCACTTGCTTATCATCAACCTTTTTATCAAATAGATACACAAATAATCTACTAAACAAAAAGAACGAATAAAAAGCAGGACGATATACTAATGTTTCCAGACTCATTTTCTTACTTAATCTATAATTATATAATTTACTTGCATACAATATTATAAATACAAGCACTCCTAATAAAATCGTATATAAAGCACTTTGTATATAGTAGCTATTCCAGAAATTAATTATATTCAACTCTGCAATATTTCTCACTGAAAAAGTAAGGAATGCTGAATGAATAATATCAGTAACTCTATTGGGTAATATCCCCAATAGAATAACAAATATTGATAATATGCCAAAAGGTATCTTCATCAATAGGGATTTCTCATTTGCCTGTTCAACATTATCAGAGGCTTTCCCAAAGAAAGCTAGTACCAATACTTTAGAAAAATAGACAACAGTTGCTATACTGGTAATTTTAAAGATTTTCTCTGCATAGTACAACATTCTGTCTCCCCGAAAGTAATACGCTTCATATATAGCTTCATGAAGTAAGTTCTTGCTAATAAAGCCATTAAAGCCTGGCAAACCTATAATACCAGCCATAGCTATCATAAAAGCTATTGTAGTAAAAGGCATCTTCTTATAAAGTCCACCTAATTTATGAATGTTTAATTGATGTGTTTTTATAAATATAAAGCCAGCTATTAAAAACAAACTACTTTTAAAAAAGGCGTGATTTAGAAGGTGATAAAAAGAACCCTCCAGGCCTATAAAGCCCGTTTCCCCTATATAACCTGCAACACCTATTCCCATTAATATATACCCAATCTGGCTAACACTACTATAAGCCAGTATCTTTTTCAAGTTATCCTGAAAAATAGCCATAAAAGCACCTAAAGCCATAGTAATAATCCCCAGCCAGATTATAATATAGCCAGTGTTTTGGGTAAGCACCCAATCTGCTGTACCATTAATTATTTGAGAATAATCTGGTGTAAATATCATATTGAAAACTCGAAACAGCCCGTAAATACCAAGTTTGATCATAATCCCTGATAATAACGCACTGGCAGGTGAAGGTGCAACTGGATGAGCAAGAGGAAGCCAGATATGAACTGGAAACATTCCTGCTTTCATTCCGAAACCTATTAATAATAAGAATGCTAAAAGATACTTAATATTTGCTGAGAAATCCAACTGACCTGCTAATGATATAATATCTAAAGTACCAGCATAATGATAAATCATGAATATACCCATTAATTGAAACAAACTACCTGCTATAGCCATAAAGATATACTTTTTAGCAGCAGATAGAGATTTTCTATCCTCCTCATGAGCAATCAAAACATATGAACCAAGAGACATAATTTCAAAAAAGATAAACAAACTAAATAAATCACCTGTTAATACTGTCCCTAATGATCCACCTAAAGTTAAGAGATGAAAAGTAAAAAATCGATTCTGATTAGCTTCGTGTGACATGTAGCCTAATGCATATATTGTCACAAGAAACCATACAAAAGATATTAATAAGGCAAACACAAAACCCATCATATCTACTTTAAAAGTTAGGCCATAATCCAATACATTAATTAATCTAAAAACAACTAATCCTTCCTGGACTAATGAAAATAGTCTTATAACTAAAAATAGATTAATAGCTGTTATTGTAATCAAAAAATAATTGCGTAATCTACTTGAATAATTTCCAATAATATATATAAAAACAGAAGCTAATATGGGTATTAAGGTAATTAATAATGGCAAAAAACTGTTTACTTCTATTAAATTGTTCACAAGAATACATCTCCTTATATAGTTATAATCTTTATCTTGTAAATAGTATAGCTGCTGCCTTTTTTGCCAGAGCAAGTGGAATATTTTTAGGCAAAAGGTTAAATACAAAAGTACTTGATGCTAGAACTACCATCGGGTAAAGCATCTTCCAGGGCACTTCATTATATGAGTAATCGACATTTTCACTTTTAGTAAAGAAGGCATTTATTATTATAGGTAAATAATAAATTGCATTCATCAAACTACTTAGTAATAGTAAGACGACATATATAGGATAATTAGCTTGCATTGCTCCCAGTGAAAGCTCCCATTTACTAATGAAACCAATCATTGGGGGAATACCAATCATGGCCAGAGCAGCTATTGTAAAAGAAAGCATTGTTATAGGCATCTTTTTGCCTATCCCAGCCATCTTTGTAATATCTCTTATTCCTGTTTTATATATAATTGCTCCTGCCGCTAAAAACAAACAGGTCTTCATGATGATATGGGAGAAAATATGAAAGATATCACCAATCAAAGCGAATTCATTTATTAAAGACATACCCAGTAAAATATAACCCATTTGACCAATACTGGAATAAGCAAGACGACGTTTGATATCTTTTTCAAAAAGTGCTGCTGCAGAACCAAGAAATATACTTATAGCTGCTAATATAAGCAGTACTTTATTCCAACCCATAGACTGTATTAAATCAATATTATATAAATTATACATAGTCCTTAGCATTCCATAAGCTCCAATTTTAATCATTACTCCAGATAATATCGCACTTGCTGGACTTGGTGCACTTGGATGTGCTTCAGGAAGCCAGACATGAAAAGGAAAAATTCCAGCCTTGATACCAAAACTTAAAATATAAACAAAAAATGCAATAGAAATCATAGGCGATGATACATTAATTATACCTCCATTTACAAAATTTAAAGAAGGATTATTGATATAAGTTATAATAATACTAAATAACAACCCAAGACCAGCAGCAATACTTAAAAAGATATAACGATTTCCAGCTTTAAGTGCAGCAGGACTTTCTTCTTGAATTACCAGCAAATATGACAATATTGTCAACAATTCAAAGAAAATAAACATAGTTAAAATATCACCAGCAAAAAAGAATCCTAAAGTACCAGCTAGATTTAACAAAAGTATAATATAAAATCTTAATTTTCGATGATTACTTTTCATATACTCAAGAGAATAAATTACAGTTAATATCCAGATAAATGAAACAACAAGTGCCAGAAAAAATGCCAGTACATCTATTCTAAATGAAATCCCAAATAATAATACAGATTCTAAAGCTAAGAACAAAGTTTCTTCATTAACTATAATAAACGGATAAAGAATTAAAACTGATAAAAAAGTTATTACTGCTGTAGTTATTAATATATAAGAAGTAAATGATTCTCTTTTACGAAACTTAATAAGAAAAATCACACCCAAAATTGGTATTATTAACGGTAAAACTATTAACAAATTCATAAACATAATATCACCCACCTTATTTCCTTATATTTATTCTTAGGCTCAATTACAAATTAGCTCACTATTATGTTAACTAAAAAACTATCCCCATAGATGAATCCAAACTATAAAAACAAACTTGTAAAAATAAGTCCCGAAACAATAAAAGCCATAGCAAAGAGGAATATCCACATAGAATTAGCTGAGTTCATTAAAGCTTCCTTTTCCGTTCCTCTTTTTATAAAATCACAGATTAATACAACCTTCTTATTTAACTGCTGATTAAGCTTTATTAATACACGTTGTGGTAAAATAAGCTTTTCAGGATTTAAAAAAGGTTTTATTATAAGAAAAATTATGATACCTATGCCTAGAATTAATAATGAGTCCCTCACAGAGGAAAAACTATATACAAAAGTTGAAGACTGATAAGGTGCCAGACTACTTAATATCTGTGGAAAAACACCAAATAAAACTATTAAAACTGATGTAAGTATCATAGGTAGTTTTAGAGACCATGGTACTTTCTTCACATCAAGATCCACTGTTTCACCACTTCTGAAAAAGGCAAAGTACATATATTTACAGAAAGATATAGTTGTCCCAACACTGGCTATTAGTAATAATATAGATAGAAAACCCTGATCATTTGTAGCATATTTTAACATGGTCTTACTAATAAATCCATTAAAAGGGGCTGCTCCGGCAATGGCTAGAGATCCAATCAAAGCTGCCATAGTTGTGACCGGCATCTTCTTCCATAAGCCTCCTAAATTCTTCAGATGTTCTCCACCTGTAGCATAAATAACTGCACCTGCACTCATAAAGAGCAATGCCTTATATAGCATATGATTCAGCAAATGCAGTAAAGCTCCATCAACACTCAAAGTAAGACCAAGACCCACACCGGCAACCATATAACCCACCTGGCTAATAATATGGTATGAAAGCAAAGGTCTTATTTTCTTTTGTAATAAAGCCATAAGCACTCCAAAAACTGCCATTATCCCTCCCATATATGCAATAGCAAGAGAGGGTTCCAAAATACGAGCAATAGCATACACACCTACTTTTGTACTTAAAGCAGATAAGACTACACTTCCCTGCCAAGAAGCAGATGAATATGCTTTGGGCAACCAGAAATAAAAAGGAATAAAAGCTGTTTTAATGCCAATGGCTATTACAAAAAAGATTAAACCAGCTTCCGGATTGCTTATAGCTAAAGAACCTGTAGATTGATAATTTATAACAATTCCCAACAGGAAGAATAATCCTCCAGTTAAATGAGTTAATAGATATACCCAACTACTAATAAAGGCCTCTTCATCTCTTTTTAGAAAAATAATAGCCGTAGTAGTAATCGTGAGCATCTCCCAAAATAAAAATAGTGTGAGAAAGTTTTCTGCCATAGTTATTAAAATTGTACTACTTATAGCCCAAATTCCAGCCAGCTCTAAGATTAAATCCTTTTTTTGAGCTATATAAGCCATAGTTAAAGCCCCTGTCAATGAGAAAGCAAATCTTGCTATGTTTGAGTATATATCTCCTACTGAAAATATTAATGGGAAAAATATATCTCCATTGCCTAAAAGAGTTAGACTTTCATATCTAGAGAAAATCAATGTTAATAGACTCATCAAAAGCAATAAGGCTGAAATGATATAGCACCTTTTTCTTGCTGGAAATACTAACAATACTATTGTAGATAGTACAGGAAATGCCATAAATAAAACAATTTTAATAGGTATATCCATTATATATTCCTCCTAACCTTTGTAGGTACTACTCTTTTGATTAAGAGCAGAAATTGTGTTGGAAATAGTAACTAAAAAACCGATCCAGGCTATTACTGAGATTACTAGACCAGCAAGAACTAGTGTTTCAACACTTGAAGCTATTAACATTATCCCTGTTAAAATAGCTGCAACTAAAAGCAAAAGCTTTTTAATACAACTTGCTTCAAAACTAGTAATCTCGTTTTCTGAACTGTTTTCTTTGTTTTCCTTATTTTCTTTTAACATCTTACAAAACCTCCTAGATTATTGATCTTTTCCTTTTTTCTTTTAATTAAAAGAAAAAAGACTTATAGATGCTTTTTCAATAAACAAAAGTGGTAAATTGGGAAAAAGCCCAAATACCAGTATTGCTATTGCAAAGATAGCCATTGGCAGGCATACCTTTATTCCTAAATTTGAAAATTCCCATTTATAAGTTTTATCAGGATTACCAAAAAAAGCACGAATAATAATTGGTAAATAATAAATAGCATTCATTAAACTACTTATCAAAATTATAACTAAATAAAATCCTTGATTAGCTTCCAATGTAGCCAAAGCTAATATCCATTTACTAATAAATCCATTTAATGGCGGTATTCCAATCATCGCTAATGCAGCCAAAGAAAAGACTATCATAGTAAAGGGGTATTTATATGCAATTCCGTTAAAATCAGAAATCTTATCTTTACCTGTTTTATGAATAATAACTCCTACAGCTAGAAAAAGTAATATTTTAATCAATGCATGGTTAAATACATGCAAGAGACCTCCTGTAAGACCATTGACGCTAGCTAAACCTATCCCCAAAAAAATGTAACCAACTTGCGCTACACTGGAATAAGCCAGCATCCTTTTAATCTTTGTCTGCCCGATAGCAAATATAGAACCAAAGATAATTGCTAAGGCTGAAAGTGGTAAAATTAGAGCTAATAAATTACTTTCCTGTAATATATTCATTCGATAAACTTTAAAGATTATTTTAATAAAAGCGATGATATAAGCCTTTCCAACCAGACCTGACAAAATAGCTGTTGAAGCTATCGGTGCATTAGAGTATGCATCAGGTAGCCAGATATGAAGTGGAAAAAGAGCAGCTTTCAAAGCTAAACCTATAAATATAAAAATCAAAGAAAGAGTAACCGTTTGAGGAAAAACATGATAATTTTCCTGTAATACAGCACCTACCATATCTAAATTCAAATTACCACTTATCATATATAATAGCCCTATCGCGAATAACAAAAATGCTGAACCTATTGAACTAAAAAACAAATATTTTATACTAGCTTCAATACTACCTTTATCATCTTTAACCGAAACAATAGCAACTGAAGTAATTGCACTAATCTCTACAAAAACAAAGAAATTAAACAAATCATTTGTAAATGTCATTCCGATTAAAGAGGCTTGTAAAAGAAATAATAAAATATAATACCAGCTAAACACTCTAGGGTTAACTTCCTTTTCAAGATTAGGACTAGCATATATTAAAACAAGCAAATATACTCCTGTAATTAATAAAGCCATAAAAGCTTCTAAATCTGATATTAGAAACTCTATTCCCCAAGGGGGTGACCATCCTCCAAAGTGATATACTATATTTCCTGAAGCTCTCACCTGGTAAATTAAAAAAATTGATAATATAAAATTTAAAACTGCAATAAACAAACTTATCCCTGGTATAATTTTTACCTTGTGTTGATCTAAAACCGGCACTAAAAAAGAAAAAGCCATAAGAATAACCGGCATTAATATGGCCAGTAGGATTATTGTATTCATTCCTCTTCACTCCTACTTCTGATTTCCACAATCTCTTCTATATTTAAGGTTCCATAGTATGAATGAACTCTCATTATAAGAGCTAGAGCAAAAGCAGTAATACTTACTGAAACTACTATCCCTGTCAACATCAAGCCAGAAGGAAGTGGATTTACATAACTTGCATCTGTTAAAGCAGGATCAACTATTGGCGATTTACCACCATCAACATAGCCTACTGTAACAAAGAACAAAAAAATTGAACTGTCTATAATATTCATTCCGATTACTTTTTTAATTAAATTAGGATGTGTTAGCATAATATAAAGTCCGGTCAAAAAGAAAATTATAGCTGCAACATAATAGAAATTCGATACCAATACAGATATTGTCATTCTAAATCCTCCCCACTTAAACTGTCAAATAGGGTTATAAAAGTACTAGCAACTTTAAGCCCAAGACCAATATTAACAAGAATAATCATTCCACTACTAAAAAGACTTCCTACTCTTCCGAGTGGAAAAACACCTGAGTTTGCCAAGAAATTTTGCCCAAGAAAAAGAGCAATCATCCCTAAAAATATATACCATAATCCACCAAAACTCTCTAATAACGCCGAAGTACGATGTGATAATTTTTTTTCCTGAACTGATACACCATAAGAAAGAGAGAATAAGACAAAAGCAGATCCAATAACTGTACCTCCAGAAAAACCACCACCAGGTGAAAGATGTACATGGACTATTAAATAAATACCGAACAAAGTGATAAATGGCAAAAGGAATCTTGTAATAGTATTAACTATTTCATCTTTAAACGTCATTCTTATCTTCCTTCCCATAAACAATCTTTTTACTTTTAGAGCCAGCTAATAAAGTAGCATATATAGCAGCAACAGTGGCAAACAAAACTGTAGTTTCACCTAAAGTATCAAAGGCACGATAGTCTGATATAATAGCTGATACTACATTTAAAGATCCAGTTTCTGTAACTGATTGTTCCAAATATCTTTCCGACATTTCTGTGTGTGCAGGGTTATGAACATCTCCAAAAGTCGGCATTTCAGCTACTATAGATATCATTCCTACTCCGATTAAAAACAACATTATAAACGCTAACCACTGTTTCATTCTTCTCTACGCCCCGTTTTACTTATTGCTGCTACCAACAAAGCTGTGGTTACCCCTGCACCTAAAGCAGCCTCTGTAATCGCTACATCTGGAGCTCGCATTTGCTGCCAGAGTAATGACATTATTAAATTAAATACTGCAAAAAGAATTACAGCACTTAAAAGATCTCTAATTTTAGCAACAACAAGAGCTACAATAATTAAAATAAATAATAAAATAATATTAAAAGCTTCAATCATTTTTCTTTACCTCACTTTCATTCCAAAATGGAATTGATTTTCTAGAAATCTTGTGAGTATCATAAGCTGCTCTTGCTATGGCATGTGCTGCTGTTGGCGTAGTTATCCAAAGAAAAGCCAGCACTAATAATATTTTCAAACTAACAGTTGTAAGACCCTGTCCAACCATTAGTCCAGTCAAAATCAAAAAAACACCTAAAGTATCGCACTTTGTTGTAGCATGCAGGCGAGAATAAATATCTGGCATTCTTAAAAGACCAATAGTACCAACAACAAAAAAGAATAATCCTGCTAGTAGCATTAAGCTACCGATTATTTCACTTATCATATTCTCTCCTCCTAAACTAATTTTCCTCTTTCCAAATATTTAGCAACTGCAAAAGTAGCAATAAAGCTAATCAAAGCATAAACAAGTGCTACATCAATGAAAAAGTATTCTTCAAAAATAACTGACATCAGAACCATTATCACCACTGTTTTAGTACCTATAACATTAATAACCACATTTCTATCTAAAGAAGTAGGTCCAACAATTCCACGTATAAAGGTAATTGGAATGATGCCAACCAAACATAAACTAACAAAAAGCATAGTATAATACATCATCTTGTACTAACCTCCTCAATCTCCTTAATATCAGCCTGTACTCTCCAATCCAGAACATCTTTAGCTGCTTCTTTGGTTAAAGCATGGACTATTATATCTTTATGGGAAAGCAATACAGTAAGAGTACCTGGAGTTAGTGTAATTGAATTTGCCAGTAAAACCTGAGAACTGGTTTCCTCTAATTCTAATTTGAATTTTATAAAACCAGGACTAATAGGAAGATCGGGATTTAATACTATTTTTGCAACTTCTATATTTGCTTTTACAAGATCTATCATTAGATCTTTCAAAAAAAGTATCAAAAGAAAAATATTTTTAAAGCTTAATCTAAATCCATCTCTTTGACCAATCAGAAAATTACCCCAAAAAAGAATAATAAACAGAGATGCTAAAAAACCTGTTAAAAGCTGCTGCCAGTCCAGAGAGCCAGTTAATATAATCCAGAAAATCATTAAAACAATTAACATTCTTATCCGAAGTACTTCAGTAATAGTTCTAAGCATATTTTTAACTTTTAATTGTTTTTTATTTTTTTGACTCATATAATCACCTTCCTGGCATTTATAGGAAATCCAATAAAACCCATTAAAACTAAATGTTTAATAGGTTTTATTCCTTCAAAATACTTTATTTTTATTGCCTCTAAATTAATATTTTATCACTAAACAGCTTAAAGTTCAAGGATTTTCTATCCTATTCAAAGGATATTTTCAAAGAATATCTAAACAAAAAATTGAAATCCAATCAAGGCAAGTGCCAGCAATCCCATAGCTAATAATAAGGAACTACCCTGTTTAAAGATAGAATCAGCTTCAGAAGTCAATATTTGCTCCCTTAGTGCTGCTACAACAATAAAAGAAACATAAAATGCCAGAGAACTACCGCCTGAAATAGCAATCATTTCAGCTAAATCAGCAGCTCGATTCTGAATTAACAGTTGTAATCCAATCATAGAGGGTAATGCCAGTATCATTCGAGGCATACCCTGCCATTCACCAATAAGTTCTCCATTTTTCTGAAGAAAATGAATAGCTATATATGACGTAATAAAGAATATCCAGATATTTAGAAATCCTAATTCAGAGGTCAGGCTATTTGTTAAAATCCAGCCCAATATACTTACAGAAAATAAACTAACAGCAAACTTCAAACCCTTGCTAAAAGATTTTTTCAGACTTTTAGCTTCTACAAAAGCCAATAAAACACCTAGAAAGTAGATAAACATAATATTATCTACAAAAAAACCATTCCAGAATAAAACACTAAGTCTAGTCAATGCTATGCCCCCTCCTTATTTGCGTAGTATCTGCTCCTACAGATATCTTTAGCGAAATGACTTTCACTAAGAAAAAGACTGCAGCTACTGTAATAAAGGCACCTGCTGCATTTTCTAGTATACTCATGGGTGCATAACCAGCCTCCATAAAGTTGATACCAAAGAATGCACCTTGACCTAAAATCTCTCTAACTGTTCCAATTGATAACATTAAGAAAAAGAAAATCCCTATTTTTTTAAATACTGCTCCCCATTCAACTTTCTCACTAGCCCCTATATATACCAAAGGAGTTACCCCTAATAAGATTATATATAAACCAAGAGAGTCAATTATTAAAGGGAATCTCAGCATAATTAAATAATGTGAAAGATATGCAAGAGATAATCCTAATGCAAATAAAATAAGCCATTTTGAATCATTATTATCTATTCTATTTAAAACAAATTGTGAAAAAATACTTAATAATATGGTTATTACTACAGCTGATATACTAACTACAGCCGCAGTTAGTATATTCACTGTTCCAGCAAGGAGAGGCAATAATCCCATTATTAATACATATTCAAATGAATTTTTTTGATTAGTCATATTATCATGCCTCCTTCTATTTATTCTCCAGAGCATTTTCTAAAGCTTCTAAGAAAGCTCTACTACTTACCGTTGCTCCTGAAACTAAATCAATATCCAAACTCTGTGTCTCTATAATTTCAGAGCTTAAGTCTTCGAACAAGTCACCAATCACTCTTTCTGTTTCTTTATGCTCCAGCACATCAATACCTGTAATTTCACCATCTTCAACTACTACAGATACCACAATATCATCATTATGACCTTGAGCTTCTCCAGTATATTCATCAATATTATATTCTTCTTCTGCCATATTTTCTGTAGCTCCAGTAACAATTTCTACATCCTCATTTATATCAGTGCTAATATCCAAATCGGCTATAGCAGTTTCTACAGCTTCTAAGAAAGCTCTACTACTTACTGTTGCTCCTGAAACTAAATCAATATCAAGACTTTGTGTCTCTATAATCTCAGAACTCAAATCACTGTATAAGTCTCCAATTACTCTTTCAGTTTCTCCATGTTCCAATACATCAACACCTGTGATTTGACCTTCTTCTACTATTACTGATACTAGAATAACATCATTATGACCTCGAGCTTCTCCAGTATAAACTTCCGCTGCCTCTAAAGAAATATCTTTAATGGCATTTTCTACAGCTTTTAAAAATCCTCTGCTACTTACTGTTGCTCCTGAAACTAGATCGACATCAAGACTTTGTTTTTCAAGAATCTCAGAACTTAATTCAGAGAATAGATTACCAATAACCCCGGCAGTTTCTCCATGTTCCACTACATCGATCCCAAGTATCTGGCCATCTTCTACAGTCACTGATACTATAATATCAGCATTATGACCTTGAGCCTCACCAATATATTCTTCACTAGCTCTTGCCTCTTCCAAATCTTTTTCAATTAAACTCATTGCACTTTGAACACTTTGACCAACAGTCCTTGAAGAAAGTGTAGCTCCAGAGATAATATCAAGATCTGATAATGCTTCTCCTTTATTTTCTAAAGTAAGTCCTATAAATTGATTTAAGAATTTATTATTTTCTATTCTAGCACCTAAACTTGCTGTTTCATTTTGTTTTAAGATTTTATTACTGATAATAGTTCCTTCTTCATCATGAACTAGCAATTTCTCTATATTATCAAGATATCCCTGATTTTTAATATATGAGAAGTAAGCAATATGATTTTCACCTTCATATATTCTTGCTAAAACTTGCTTGTCATTTTCTGAAGTTACAATGTTTAAATGACTTGCTTCAGGGAAATACTCTACCATTTTATTTTCAAAGATTAACTCAACTTTATTAGCTCCATCTTGATTGAGAAATATATAACTACCATAAACAAGAGTTGCAAAGATTAAAGTAGCTAATGCTATAGTTCCTAATTTAAGAAGTTTTTTTCTTCTCAATTTTACCTCTCCAAAAATTGGACCCTCAAAAAGAGAATCTAGAAGATAAGAAACTCCATTCATAATCAAAATTGCAAAAGTTACACCTTCTGGATAAGGAGTGAATTCACGTATAACTACTGTCAAAACACCACAACCTATACCATAAACAACACGAGCATTTTTAGCAACTGGTGAAGTTACCATATCTGTTGCCATGAATAAAGCTCCAAAAAGCAATCCTCCAGATAAAATAGTAAATATAGGGTCAACTCCTAAAACAATTGCCATTAAAGCTGAAGAAATTATATATGCAAGAGGAATTCTAAATCCGATATATCCCTTAAGATAAAGATATATAGCCCCAATTAAAAGAGCTAAAGCTGAAGTTTCACCAATACTTCCAGCTACATTTCCTACAAATAATTCCCAATAAGCAACAGTACTTATTGCTTCAGCCAAAGGAGTCGCAGAACTAATTACATCCATAGGCTTAACCCAATTAGTCATATATACTGGCCAGGATAGAAAAAGTATTGCCCTGGCTACTAAGGCTGGATTAAAAATATTATTACCTACACCACCAAAAAATTGCTTAGCAATAACAATTGTTAAAAATCCACCTAATATAGGAATCCACCATGGTGAATTAGGTGCAAGAGTAAGTCCTAATAAAGTTCCTGCTAAAAAAGCACTACCATCACCAAATATATTCTTTGTTTTAGTAAATGGTTTCTCAAAAATAACCGAACTTAAAGCAGTTCCAAATATTAAATATAAAGAATAAAAACCAAAAAATATAACAGCCACAATAGAAGCTGGTATTAATGCTAAAGTTACATTCCACATATTCTTTTCTATCGTATCGTTATTTTGAATGTGTGGTCCATTTATTTGAAAACTAGACATTTATCTTCACCTCCATTTATTTAATCTCTTTTTTTAAGTGCAGCTTTTCCTTCTTTAATCCATCTGACCAAAGGACGTTTAGATGGACATACAAAGGCACAAGCACCACACTCAATACAATCATTTACGCCAATATCTTCTGCTTCGTCATACATATCATTGTTTACAAAATTCACAATACGATTTGGTGATAGGTACATAGGACATACCTCTACACATTTACCACAACGAATACAAGCTCTGATATCACTTTCATCATATTCATTTTCATTTAAAACAACTATCCCAGATGTTCCTTTCATTACTGGTGTACTTATGTCTTCAACTTTCCTACCAGTCATTGGTCCACCTAAAATTATACTTGGATTATCACAGCTAAAACCTCCACAAAAGTTTATTACATCTTCTACAGAAGTTCCAAAAGGAACAAATAAGTTTCTTTGTTCTTTAACACCTCTACCACTTACAGTCAAAACTCTACCTGTCAGACTTTTGCCCTGATCAACAGCTTCTGCAATTGATATTGCAGTGTGAACGTTATTTACTACTACCTTTACTTCCATAGGCAAAGCACGTAATGGGACTTCACGATTTAATATTGCTTTGATTAAATGTTTTTCTGCACCATGAGGATATCGTGTATCTAGTGGCTCAACATATAAGTTCTCCCAATTACTTGCTTCTTTATTTAATTGTTTTAGAGCCTCAGGTTTATTGATTTCGCAGCCAATTATTCCTTTTTTAGCTCCTACTGTTCTCATTATAAGGTCTAAACCTCTGAACAATTCTTTGCTTTTCTCCTGCATTAGTCTATCATCAACTGTAATATATGGTTCACATTCCGCGCCATTAATCAATACAGTGTCGATAGGTTTATCAGCAGGTGGGTTTAATTTCACATGGGTTGGAAAACAAGCACCTCCCAAACCTACAATTCCGGCTTCTTTCACAATCTCACGAATTGTATCTATATCAGAATCACCTTTACTAATATCCAAAAATACTTCATCATCAACTTTATCACCTTTTTCAATAACAAGACAATCTATCTCATTACCATCAGGGGTTGCTCTTTTTTGAATTCCTTTAACAACTCCAGAGATACTTGCATGAATTTTAGCGGATAATCCTTCATCATTTGCAGCTATACATTCTCCACGTCTTACACTTTGTCCTACTTCAACCAGAGGCTTACAAGGCGCCCCAATATGTTGTTGTAAAGGTATAGCTACTGTATCTGGTGTTGACATTTCTTTAATTTCTACATTAGTTGTCAAATGTTTTTCCTCAGGTAGATGTACACCACCGATCGGAAATTTTTTCACATTCTTCATTATATTCACCTCCAGAATTTATTCACAAAGAAAACTTATATAAGTGCAAATTCTCACTTGCACAAAGTATATCTACTTTTTTGGATATTCATTTTAAATCTGATTTTATCAAATCATGAATTGTAAGTCAAGGTAAAGCTATCTCCAGATAAAATTTAGATATTTTTTTCACATAGCTATTTTCTGGTTTTTTACCATTTTTTTGCTTGTTTGGGTGAAAAAATGCTAAGCTATGACTCTTTTCTCTTGTATTGTGAAAATTATTATTATTTTGAATAAAACGAATAATCAAAGGCGCATAAATATGTCCTAGTCCTTAAAACATTGTTATATAGGCTATAGTAAAACATTAAATTATGATTTAAAAATAAAATAGTCATATTTATTGAGGACAAAAGTACTTTCTTAAAAATACCAAATTATAATTTGAAAATATTTATATAAAAGAAAAAAAAATTTATTTAAGAGAATAGTAAATAAATTCACTTATATTTTTTAGATTTTCAAAATAATATTCTCATCTTTCCTGCTCATATCCATAATCCTTCCTAAAGGCTTTTTTCTGAGAAATATTAAATTATCTTATTGTCTTTTAAGTCTTTAGTCAAAAACTACCACTTATAGTTTAATCTCCTCTATATAATACTAGTAATAAAGGGGGTTTTATAATGAAACAAATACGATTAGGAGTTATAGGTACTGGTATGGCCTGGGAAAGACTGCACTGGCCTGCAATTCAAGAGCTGGGAGACAAGTTTAAAGTTGTAGCACTTTGTAATAGAAGTAAAGAAGACGCCATTAATTTTGCAAAAAGTATTAATCTCGAACTCGATAATGTCTATGATGATTATCAAGAAATGTTAAAAAGGGATGACTTAGATGCTGTTGATGTGCTGGTTCCAATATCAGAAAATTATGAAGCAGCTGCTGCAGTTGTAGAAGCTAATATTAATCTAATTGCAGAAAAACCCTTAGCTGCTTCCATGAAAGGAGCACGTAAACTACTAGAATTACACAAAAAACACCCTGTTAACATAATGGTCGCCGAAAATTACCGTTACAATGAAGAGATTAATATGATAAGAGACGTCATTAATCAAGGTAAAATAGATGATGTCGCTTATTTTATCTTTAATAAATTTGTGAATTTTGAAGAAGAAATGAAGAAAGATACCTACGCTGCAACAGAGTGGAGACAGCATCCCGATTTTAAGGGAGGAGCATTCTTGGATGCAGCTCTACACGATATAGCCGGATTAAGACATATCTTTGGTGCTGTTGATAAAGTATATGCTATGGGAAGACCACAAAAGGAAGATTTTTGCCCTTATAGAATTATTAACAGTCAAATTAAATTCCAAAATGGTATAATTGGTCATTATTCATATTATACCGATGGCAAAGAAACACAAAGTCCTTTAATAGGTTTACGTATAATGGGAAACAAAGGAGAAATATATTTAGAAGAAAAACGGGCAGGCATAATAAACGTATCGTACTATGATAATAGCTGCGAACAAATACCCTATACACCTAAACGTGGTTATTATAACGAGTTGTTAAACTTCTATAACGCTATGATAGGCAAAGAAGAAATCGCAGTCACTCCTGAAGTAGAATATGGTGATGTCAAAATGATCTTTGATATATTAAAGTCAATTGAAACAAACAAATCTATTGAAGTAGATACAGAAAACGCCTTTTTATACAGAAATGAACCACTCAAAATATAATAAAAATATGTATAATAAACCTCAAGAAATAAGCTGATTTTAGCTTAACTTGAGGTTTTTTTAACCTTTTTAAAAATTTATTTTAAAAGAAAAGTGAAAAAATTGTAGAAAAAAGTCTTATATGTTATAATAACTATATAAAACAAAGTAAATACATATGGCTTCTCAATATAAATTAAAGGAGTGATTTAATGTTTGATTGGAAAGAAAGATATTCAGTAGGAGTTAAAGAAATTGATGAACAACATAAACAATTATTAAGCATTGGTAGGGAATTAGTTAGCGTTTTAGAAAACACCTCAGAAGGATTAGATCAATATGATGAAATAAAACGATTGATAAAAAAATTACACGAATATACTGTACATCATTTTGACTTTGAAGAAAAAATGATGGCTGAACGTAATTTTATAGATCTGGCAAGTCACAGTTTTCAGCATAAAATATTTATAAAAAAGATTGAAGATATTGATCTTGAAAAAATTGATCTTAATCAAAAGGGTTACACTTTAGAGATACTTGATTTTCTTGCATCATGGATTAGTAATCACATTCTTAAAATCGACCATAAATATATACCTATCTTCAATGAAAATTAAAAATGCGAATTACTAAATTTAACTCAAAAAAGACTCATTTCCATAAGGAAATGAGTCTTTTATTTATTAATTATTTCTTATTTAATTCTCAAACTGAATTCCACTAACTATTTACGTGGATTTTCAAGTTCTGCATGAGCTGCAGCTAATCTAGCAATTGGTACACGGAATGGTGAACAAGAAACATAGTTTAGACCAATGTTATGACAGAACTTAACAGAAGCAGGCTCTCCACCATGCTCTCCACAAATACCTACTTTTAAGTTAGCATTTGTTGAACGTCCTTTTTCTACACCAATCTTAACTAATTGTCCTACACCTTCTTGATCCAATACCTGGAAAGGATTTTTCTCAAGTACATTATCTTTTAGGTAATGAGCTAAAAATTTACCTTCAGCATCATCACGACTAAATCCAAATGTAGTTTGAGTTAAGTCATTTGTACCAAAAGAGAAGAATTCTGCTTCTTCAGCAACTTGATCTGCAGTAAGAGCAGCTCTAGGAAGCTCAATCATTGTTCCTACAGTATAATCAAGGTCTACGTTAGCTTCAGCAATAATTTCATCTGCTGCTGCAACTGCAACTTTTTTCATCTCTTTTAATTCATTAATATGTGAAATAAGAGGAATCATAACTTCAGGATGCACACTAACTCCATCTTTTACTAATTCAGTAGCAGCTTCGAAAATAGCCCTAACTTGCATTTCATAAATTTCAGGATAGGTCATACCCAAACGACATCCACGATGTCCAAGCATTGGGTTCATTTCATGAAGTTGATCCATTGTAGCTAACAACTCTTCTTTTTCAGCAATTTCTTGTTCATTACCAGCAGTAGCTTTTAACTTAGTTACTTCTACTAACAATTCATTATAATCTGGTAAGAACTCATGAAGTGGTGGATCCAGTAATCTAATAGTTACAGGACGTTCGCCCATTGCTTCAAAGATACCTTTGAAGTCAGCTTTTTGCATAGGCATTAATTTATCAAGAGCAGCTTGTCTAGCTTCTAAATTATCAGCTAAAATCATTTCCTGTACTATTGGAAGACGATCTTCATCAAAGAACATATGCTCTGTACGTGTAAGACCAATACCTTGTGCTCCAAACTCAATAGCTTTTTTCGCATCTTCTGGAGTATCAGCGTTTGTTCTAACATCAAGAGATCTAATTCCATCTGCCCATTCCATAATTTTTTCAAAGTTTTCATCTATCTCAGGATCAATAGTATCTACTTTACCTAGATAAACTTTTCCATCTCCACCATCAATTGTGATAAAGTCACCTTTTGCAACTGTAGTACCATCAGCAGTTTTAAAAGTTTCTGTAGCAAAATCTACTTTGATATCTTCACAACCTGCAACAGCTGGTTTACCCATACCACGAGCAACTACAGCCGCATGACTAGTCATACCACCACGAGATGTTAATACACCCTGGGCAGCAGCCATACCATGGATATCTTCAGGAGATGTTTCAGTTCTTACAAGAATTACGTCTTCTCCATTTTCACCCATTTCAGCAGCTTCATCAGAATCAAAAACAACTTTTCCTGTTGCAGCACCCGGAGATGCGTCTAATCCTTGTGCTAATACAGTTGCATCAGCTTCAGGGTCAATACCTTTATGCAATAGTTCATCTAATTTATTAGGTTCAACTCTGCTTACAGCAGTTTTCTCATCAATTAAACCTTCAGCTACCATATCAACAGCTATTTTCACAGCAGCACGAGCAGTTCTCTTACCTGTACGTGTCTGCAACATGTATAGCTCATCACCCTCAAAAGTAAACTCTACATCCTGTACATCTGAATAATGTTTTTCTAATTTATCAAAAATACCTGTAAGTTCTTTATAAACTTTTGGGTTATCTTTTTCAAGTTCAGAAATTTGCTTAGGAGTTCTAACACCAGACACAACATCTTCACCCTGAGCATTTTTCAAGTATTCACCATAATACTTGTTTTCTCCAGTTGAAGGGTTACGTGTAAAGGCAACACCTGTACCGCATTCTTCACCCATGTTACCATAAACCATGGCCTGAACATTAACAGCAGTACCCCAGTGGTCAGCAATATCATTTAGCTTCCTATAAGCAATAGCTCTTGGGTTATCCCAGGAGTCAAATACAGCAGTTATTGCTCCCCATAATTGTTCTTTAGGATCTTCAGGGAATACTTCACCTGTTTCTTTTTCTACATGTGCTTTAAATTCTGCAACTAATTCTTTCAAAGACTCTGCTGGAATTTCAGTATCAAATTCAACACCTAAGTCCTCTTTTTTCTTTTCAAGAATATGCTCAAAATCAGCACCATCAATTCCTTTAACAACATTTCCATACATTTGTACAAATCTACGGTATGAATCGTAAGCAAAACGCTCACTATCACTTTTCTTAATCATACCCTGTACTGTTTCATCATTAAGACCTAAGTTCAAAACAGTATCCATCATACCAGGCATAGAAATACGAGCACCAGAACGAATAGATAAAAGCAACGGATCATCAGTATCTCCAAACTTTTTACCCATAGCCTTTTCTACCTTATTCATAGCTTCATCTACTTGAGCATCCAAGTCTTCAGGATAATTTCTGTCATTCTCGTAATAAAGTGTACATACCTCAGTTGTAATTGTAAATCCAGCAGGTACATTTACCCCTAGACTAGTCATTTCAGCTAAGTTAGCACCTTTACCACCAAGAAGATTTTTCATCTCGGTTCTACCTTCAGCTTCTCCTCCACCAAAAAAATAAACTAATTTTTCTTGTGACATTAAACAATACCTCCTTATTTGATTATATACCTTATAATGCCTAAAAACTATCCATAGATATGTAGATAATTTTTGACATAAAGAAACTTACCTTATTGAGATATTTAGTTTAAGGACTCGTTTCTTATATATTAATGTAAAGGAAACTATTCACTATGTTTAAAATGAATAAATTCCAACATCAAGCAAATTAAATTGTAAAACGGATTAAATAAAATACAATAGAATATTTACTTATCTTATGTATTAATACAAGTAAATATTAATGAAATATTTAAATAATATGTAATCAATTATTGGTTTAATGACCATTTTACTTATTCAACATAATAACTAAAAATCCTTTTTTTAATTTAAATAAATTTAAAAAATATCAAAGTTTAGTTCTTATTTTTATAAAATTAAACTTCTAAAACTTCTATAAAATTAGTTTTTCCTGACATACTTACTGGTAAACCAGCAGTTACAACCACAATATCTTCTTTCTCAAGTAATCCATAATTTTTAACTGTTGAGATAGAACTATCTATCATTTCATCAGTATTAGTTATTTTAGCAAAACACTGCAATGGGTAAACACCCCAGCAAATTGTAAGAAAATGTTTAACAAACTTATCATTAGTTACGGCTATAATTTCAGTGTTTGGTCTATATTTAGATACCATTCTTGCAGTGGTACCAGAAGTAGTTACACAAATAATACACTTTGATTTGATATCAAAGGCAACCTCACAACTGGAAAAGCTAATCGCTTCTGTTACAGTAGTAGATTGACATTTATATTTTTTCATAGACTTATATATCAACTCTTGATAAAAAGAAGAATTTTCAATCTCAAGAGCAATATTATCCATGGTTATTACAGATTCTAAAGGAAACTTACCTACAGCAGATTCCCCTGATAACATAATTGCATCTGTTCCGTCTATAATTGCATTAGCAACATCAGATGCCTCAGCTCTAGTTGGTCTAGGATTACGAATCATTGAATCTAACATTTGTGTAGCAGTAATTACCGGTTTAGCTGCTTCGTTACATTTTCTAATTAATCGCTTTTGGATAACTGGTACCTGTTCTGGTGGAATTTCTACACCTAAATCTCCGCGAGCAATCATAATTCCATCAGCGACTTTTATAATCTCATCTATATTATCTACGCCTTCTTGATTTTCTACTTTAGCTATAATATAGATCCCTTCAGCTCCTTCTTTTTCTAGAAAATTTCTTATTTTTATAACATCTTGTGCTTTACGGATGAAAGAAGCTGCAATAAAGTTAATATCCATATCAATACCAAATTTTATGTATTCCATATCACTTTCGGTTAAGACTGGTAAATTTAAGGAAATGCCAGGTATATTTACACCTTTTCTAGATCCTAAGATACCACCATTAATAACCTTACACTTAAACTCTTTCTCTGTTACCTCTATCACTTTTAATTCAATGAGACCATCATCAACTAATATTTTAGATCCTTCTTCAATATCTTCACATATATTTTTGTAGGAAATAGAGACTTTATCTTTTGTTCCAATAATCTCTTCTGTAGTAAAGCAAATCTCATCATCTTTATTAAGGTTCACATTATCATTTTCTAATGGTCCAATACGAACTTCTGGTCCTTTTGTATCTAACATAATACCTACCGTTTTACCAATATCATCTTCTACTTCACGAACTAGGTCTATTAAATTACCATGATCTTTATAGTTTCCATGAGAAAGATTAAGCCTAACTACATCTAGTCCCGCTTCAACAAGACTTTTAATTGTATTTTTATCATTACTAGCTGGTCCGAGCGTACCTACTATTTTGGTTTTTCTCATTCAAATACCCCCAAAATTAAATTGAAAGAATTTTATTCAATTTATATAGTTCTATATCAATTTCTTTTTTCTTGTTAATTATATCTTCTATGTTATTATGTACTATCTTATTTCCCTTTAAACCAACCATTTTACAGTATTGTCCCTCTATCAATAATTCTACAGCTCTAGCACCCAACCTGCTTGCTAAAATACGATCCATAACTGTTGGAGAACCACCTCTTTGTAAGTGACCTAAAATGATTACTCTAGTCTCCTGACCAGTTTTTTCATTAATAGTTCTGGCAATTGAAAAGGCTTTACTTTCATTAATATCTCTATTTGTTTTAAAGTCTCCACCATATCCCTCAGCAACTAAAAGCAAATTATGTAATCTACCTTTATTATGGCGTTCTTTTAATTTATCACAAATATCATGAATATCTGTATTTTCTTCAGGAATTAATAAAATATCTGCTCCACCAGCTAAACCAGCCATAACAGTTAAAAAACCGGTTGTCCTACCCATGGTTTCAATAACAAAAGTTCTTTCATGAGAAGTAGCTGTATCTCTAACTTTATTAATTGCATCAACGATTGTGTTCATTGCTGTATCAAAACCAATTGTATAGTCAGTACCTGCAAGATCATTATCAATAGTTCCTGGTACACCAACAAAAGGGACATTACACTCTTTATACAATGAATTAGCACCAGATAAAGAACCGTCACCACCAATAACTACCAGTGCATCTACCCCTGCTTTTTTTAGTTGTTCATAAGCTGTTTTTCTTCCTTCAGGAGTTCTAAACTCTTCACAGCGAGCTGAAAGTAAATAAGTACCACCTTTTTGCATGATGTCACTCACAGTATTTGATTGCATCTCTATAAAGTCACCCTCAATTAAGCCAGCATAGCCGCGAGAAACACCTAGTACTTCTAATTTATTATATATTGCTGTACGAACGACTGCCCTGATAGCAGCATTCATACCAGGGGCGTCGCCACCACTTGTTAAGACAGCAATTTTATTCATTCTGCTTCCTCCTTTAACCCATCACTTACTCCAGTGAATGTTTCATTTGAAAAAAATTCACCTATTCTTCTATATTTATTATATCTTTTTTCAATTAATTCACTTTTATTCATTTTATTTAACTCTTTCAAATTCTCCAGGACAGCATTCCTAAGAATCAAGGATGCTTTTTCTGGATCTTTATGGGCACCACCAATTGGTTCTTTAATAATTTTATCAATTAAAGCAAGTTCTTTCAAATCTTTAGCTGTTATATTTAAGGCTTTAGCGGCTTCTTTAGATTTTTCGGAATCCTTCCAAAGAATTGATGCACAAGCTTCTGGTGTACAAACAGAATAATAACTATATTCCATCATCAAAATTCTATCTCCTAAACCAATACCTAATGCTCCACCACTACCACCTTCACCAACTACTACAACAATAATAGGTACTGTAAGAGTAGACATTTCCATTAAGTTTCTAGCAATAGCCTCAGCCTGACCTCTTTCTTCAGCTCCTATTCCTGGATAAGCACCAGGTGTATTAATTAAAGATAAAATAGGACGATTAAATTTCTCGGCCTGTTTCATTAATCTTAATGCTTTTCTATAGCCTTCTGGATGAGCCATACCAAAATTTCTTTCTAAATTTTCTTTCGTTGTTTTCCCTTTTTGATGACCTAGAAAAGTAAAAGGTATATTATTAATAGTTCCAATACCTCCTAGCATAGCATTATCGTCTCCATATCGTCTATCACCATGAAGTTCTATAAACTCATCAAAAATATAATCTATATAATCTCGAGCTGTTGGACGATTGGCATGTCTAGCTATTTGTAATATTTCTGATGTACTAAGTTCTTCATATATTTCTTTTTCTAATTTTTCTGCACGTTTTTCAAGTCTGGCTAATTCATTACTTAAATCCAATCCTTTATCATCCATAAATGACTTTAACTCTTCAATTTTATTAGATAATTCAATTAAAGGTTTTTCAAAATCAAGTATATTATTAGCCATAATTTCTCACCCCGAGTTGATGAATATTTAATATAGATCCTAATTCATTTTTTAAATTATGTCTCGTAACAACACGATCAACCATTCCGTGTTCTAGTAAAAATTCAGCCTTTTGAAAGCCTTTAGGAAGATCTGCACTAATTGTTTGTTTTATGACTCTAGATCCAGCAAAAGCAATTAAGGCATCTTTCTCAGCTAATATTATATCTGCTAATGATGCAAAACTAGCCGTAACACCACCTGAAGTTGGATCTGTCATTACACATATATATAATATTCCTGAATCATTTAATCTTTTTATAGCAGCACTAGTCTTAGCCATTTGCATTAATGAAATTAAGCCTTCCTGCATCCTGGCTCCTCCAGCTGTCGTAATTAATACTAAAGGTTTCTGTGTTTCCAAAGATTTCTCTATTGCTAGAGTTATTTTTTCGCCTACAACTGATCCCATACTGCCACCCATGAAGTTAAAATCCATAACTCCAATAATTACTGGATTGCTATTTATACTTGCTTCTCCAGTTAAAACTGCCTCATTCAAACCACTCTTCACCTTTGCCCTGGCTAATTTTTCTTCATATTGAGGAAATTGAAGAGGATCCTTACTAGATATATTAGCGGCAAACTCTTTGAAACTAGCTTCGTCAATAGTAATTGCCAATCTATCTTTAGCAGATATTCTAAAATGATGTTCGCACTTAGGGCAAACCATCAAATTTTCAATTAATTTTTTATTAAAGATAATTTCTTTACATTTACCACACTTAGTCCATAGTCGACTATCTGCATTTATTTCCTTCTTTTCGCGTTTTTCTCGTTTTTTTACAGTAACATATTTAGATTTTCCAAAGAGGTCTTTAAACATTGTATTATCACCTCATATTACAGAATTTTTTAAATTAAATCATTAATTATATCATAAACATCTTCGGCTTCTGACTCAGGCACTTTAATCTGATAACTATTTATATCAATTGCCTCTAATTTTACCAGAAATCCTTGCGCTACTAAGCGATTTTTTATCAACTGGGCATCTTCTTTTGAAGTAACATAAATAACCTGCCACATAAGAACCCCTCACTATCTATTTGTTATTTTATATTTGTCTAATTATTATAATATAATTTATAACCAGTCCTGTGCTAAGCCAGGTACACTCTACTCTCCTGAATTAATTTGTCCATGTCTACTTACAAGTTCAGCTCGCCCTCGTACTTTTATTGCTGACGTGTGTTCAGTAAACTGAGCCACATATACTTCGCCCTTATCTAATTTTTCTGTATGATTGAATCTTGTTTCTTTTCCACGGGTTAAGCCTATAATAGTCACACCATCTTCTAAAGCTTTTATAATAATAAAATCGGCCTGTATTTGCATTTTTTAACCCCCTTATTTTTTTTATAATACACTTTTTTCTTTTTATTGTCAAGCAAACTAGTCCCCTACTAAAATATAGCTTTACCCGTCACGCTTAAAATTATCATTATTATACCGGCTATAAAAACACCTGTAGTTATAGCTGGAAATGCATACTTAAATTTTATTTTAAATAATACTGCAGCTAAACAAGCAGTCCATGCACCGGTTGTAGGAAATGGGATAGCTGTAAAAAGTATTAATGCTATAGCTCCATACTTTTCTACCCTATCACTTTTTTTTAATGTTCGTTCCTCTAAGCGAGAAAAAAAATTCTCCATAACAATAAAGTGTCTTATTAAAAAATCTCGAACAGGAACTAGAAATAATAAAAGAGGAATTATTGGTAGTATATTACCAAACACGGATAAATAATAAGCCTTCCAGGGAGAAAATCCCAATGATATCGCTAATGGAATAGCTCCTCTAAGTTCTACAATTGGTAATGCAGAAACAATTAAAACTGCTAATTCTCTAGACAAATATTGATTAAACCATTGAAAAAACAAATTATCCATAAAAAATCCTCCAATAAGAATAAATTAGCCTAAGATATAATATTCTACTAATAATATATAAATCTCTTAATAAGGCCTAGTTAATACTTATGATAGCATATTTTCCTAGAAATTTAAACATATCCTTATCCTAAAGATAGTTTTTTTTAATTCATTTGAAGCTATTATAATGATCTATATAATTTTATTATATAGTAAGTAAATCTATGAATAAATAGATAATTAGCAGATTTGCTTTATTTTAATACATATCCTTTGTTTTCTAGATGAGCACATATTTCTCCTGCATGATTTGTATTTTTTGTTTCAATTTCAATGTCAACCTCCGAATAATCTATAGCCACATCAGGTTGATATCGTTTGTGATTAATAGAAATGATGTTTACATCTAATGAGGCAACCTCAGACACTAGCTGAGACAAACAGCCTGGTTTATCCTGTATACACGTTTTGATTGTATATTTCCTTCCTGCTTTTATTAGTGCTCGTTCTATAATACGACTAACTATATTTACATCTATATTCCCTCCAGATAAAACAGGGACTATTACTTTATCCTTACAACTAAGCTTATTATTAAGTACTGCTGCAAGCGCTGTCGCTCCAGCACCCTCTACTATCATTTTTGATCTTTCCAATAGAATCAATATAGCTGAACAAATTTCTTCATCGTCTACTGTAACTATATCATCTACATATTTTTTACAAAATGCATAAGTGATCTCACCTGGTGTTTTAACAGAAATACCATCTGCTATAGTACTAACTGACTCTAATGTAGACAGCCTTCCTTCTGTAATAGATTTTTTCATGGAAGCTGCTTTATTTGCTTCAACTCCTATAACTTTAATATTTGGGTATAATTCTTTGACTGCAAAAGCAATCCCTGAAATTAAGCCTCCTCCACCTATGGGAACTACAATAATATCTGTTTCCGGTAATTGTTCTAATATTTCAAGAGCAATAGTACCCTGACCAGATATCACATCAATATCATTAAATGGGTGAATAAAAGTTGCTCCACTCTTTTCTTGCAATTCTAATGCTTTTTGATAAGTCTCATCATATGTTTCTCCATACAAAATCACATTAGCACCATAAGACTTTGTTGCAGCAACTTTTGCTAATGGTGCATGTAATGGCATTACTATATTTGCCTGAATATTATTTTTATTTGCAGCAAGAGCAACTCCTTGGGCATGGTTACCTGCTGAAGAAGCTATTACTCCACAATTTCTTTCTTCTGAACAAAGCTTTCTAATTTTGTTATAGGCTCCGCGAATCTTGAAAGAACCTGTTTTCTGTAGGTTCTCAGCTTTCATATAAATTTTATTATTAGACATTTTACTAAAAGTATCTGAATAATATAAATCAGTTTTATTAATAATACCTTTTAAATTTTCTCGAGCTTCTTTGACCCGTTCTAATGATAATGTTTTCATTTAATACCCCTTCCAGTATATCATATAAGCAAATTAATCAAAGTACTACAAAGACCTATCATTATTTCTTTCAATTGTATTATTATGTTTTACATAAGAGCTCATTTTCAAACCAAAATACATACCTAAATATGCAAAACTCAGACCCACAAAGATTACAGGCAAACGCAATAAGATAGAATTAACTGTATTAGCTAAAATAGACATGCTATATTCGTTCCTTATGAAATCATCAAATAAGAATAAGTGAATATTGCTCAAGACTTGATATATGTATATGATAAGAATTATAGAAAAAAGATCTCCTATTGCTTTCTTCTTATAAAGATGAGTAATTAATGCAGCTACAATAAAAATAGATATTCCTAGAATTAGATAATGAGAACCATAATATAAAAATCTAAACATATTAGTAGTGTCAAAAAATCTAAAGAATCTGTATATAAATGGAGTTACTATATAATTTTTAAGTAGATAATATAATAACAATCCTGTAAATACAATATATACATCATATTTTCCTGTGGCTTTTTCTAAAGACTCCAGTTCCTTTTCTTTGTCTTTTTGTATATGGCGAGGAGCTCCATAATTACTATCTAATTTCTTATATATAAAGGCCAAAGTAGACAGTAAAATAGGTGCAAGAAAAAAAACAACAAATAAGTATATAAGAGAAACTACTAATAGAAAAATTACATTTATATTTTCTTTATACAAATACATATTTGGTATAGAAGAAAAAAAAGGTATCTGTAGTGAAAATACAAATACAGCCAGGAAATTAAACAAGAACAACTTCCCTTTATAACCCTCCGTTATCTTTCCGCTAAATCTTAAAGAATCTACTGCTGATTTATCTCTATCAATAACTACAAATAAGGACATAGAATATTTTAAGAAGAGATAAATACCAGGAACAAGAAAAAACAAGGAAGCAGTTCCTATAATTAAGATAAACATAAGGTAAAGAAAAAGTATTTTTCCATACATCGAGAAAGAAAGTAGCCAGTATGATAATCTAACAGGCTCATCCCTAACTACTTTTAATATTACATAAAACATACCAATAATAATAGGCGGAGTTAATAAAAAGAAAATTAAATCTGTAAGTGCTAGATGGTGATAAGAAAAATATAAATTTAACTGGTATAAAGAAAATATAATTGAAATAATAATTATTAAACCTGGTTTTTTCAAGAAAATATTCCAGCCTTCATTTAACCAAGAACCTATACTTTCAGTTTCAATATATGAATTTCTCTTTTGATTAATAATTTTCTTCTCTTCTACTTGTTTATCAAAGAAATCAAAATCTAAATTCCTTTTCTCCATTTCATTTATAATCAACTGCACTGCTTCTTCTTCATAATCTTCTTTTTCTTGATATACTTTTATCAAATACTCATCGCTCATATTTTCAAACTGCTCTTGTAGACTCACTAAAACGCCACCGCCTTTTTCTTAAATTAATAAAATTTATAATTCTCAAGGCCTGAGATTTGGCCTAGTTCTGTTATAAATTCTTCCGTCTTTTCTACCCAAGATCTGGAATCAACTATAAGCAAATGTTCACGTCCTCTTTCTATTACGTTGAAAAAAACCGGATGCTTTCCAGGATATTTTATAAATAATGAATGAAGCCTATTTAAAATATTATTACCTGTATTACTTACTTGAATTTCTAAAAAATCTTGCTCCAGAGATATTATTTCCCGCGCAATAATACTATCTTGATCTAGGTTCCCTCGTACCAGTAACTTTTTTCCATTAAAAAGCAATTCTTCGCATTTACTATACACATTAGGGAAAACAACTATTTCTATCTTTCCTGCCCAATCTTCTAGAGTTATGAAAGCCATCATGTTCTTGTTTTTAGTAAGGTGATTTTTTTTCTCTATCAGCATACCAGCAAAAAAGACATCATTTCTTGTATGATCCTGATCATTAATTCTATTGCTATCACAATTAGTGAAATAATTAATCTTATCTTTATATACATCTAGAGGATGAGCTGATAAATATATTCCTAAATACTCTCTTTCCTGAGCCAACATTTCATCCATTGGGAGTTCATTAAGATTAGGATATTCCACAGTATCTTGATAAAAACTTTCTTCATCTTCGACAATATCAAAAAAAGAAGTTTGCCCAGCTATTCGATGGTGTCGACTGGCATTCGCTTTTTCATACAACTCTTCAAATTTTATTAATAATTGTGCTCGATTATGCTTAAATGAAGAAAATGCTCCAGCTTTAATTAATGATTCTGCAACCTGTATGTTTACCCTACGCAAATCAACCCTTTTCAAAAAATCTTCTAGAGATTTATATGGCTCATTCTGTCTATTTTTTACAATACTAGCTATGGCACTTTCCCCAACATTTTTAATTGCCTTCAAACCATAGTGTATCTGATTATCAGCACTTACTGTAAATTCATAATTACTTTTGTTTATATCAGGTGGCAAGATTTTTATACCTAGTTCTTTACACTCTCTTATATATTGAGCTACCTTATTTTGATTACCCATTACAGTTGATAATAAGGCTGCCATAAACTCTGCTGGGTACTTCACCTTCAAATATGCTGTTTGATAAGCAAGCATGGCATAAGCAGCACTATGAGATTTATTAAATCCGTAACCAGCAAAATACTCCATTTGATCAAAGATCTGATTAGCAACAGATTCTTCTATTCCTCTTTTTTGACAGCCTTTAAGGAATCTTTCTCTCTCACTAGCCATTAGTTCTTTTTTCTTTTTACCCATACCCCGTCTTAAGAGATCCGCTTCACCCATAGTATATCCACCAAGTTTACTGGCAATTTCCATAACCTGCTCCTGGTATAAAATCAGACCAAAGGTTTCTTTAAGTATACTTTCTAATTCAGGATGAAGATATTCTGCTTCTCTCAAACCATGCCGACTATCAATATATTGATCTACCAGTCCACTACCGAGAGGCCCAGGGCGTCCTAATGCCAAAATAGCTACAAGATCATTAAAACGGTCTGGCTTTAGTCTCTGGTTAAGATCCTGAAACAAATAAGACTCCATCTGGAAAACACCTAAGGTTTTTCCTGATTGTATTAGTTTATATACTTGAGGATCATCTAGTGCTATATTTTCTATATCTATCTCTACATTATGTCGTTTTGCTATTAAATCAAGGGCTTTATTGATTACTGTAAGATTCCTTAAACCCAGGAAGTCCATTTTTAATAAGCCTAGACTCTCTAAATCATTCATAGGAAGCTGGGTAATAATACTCTCATCCTGTAATTGTAAAGGTATAATATTGCTTAAATCACCTGCACCTATTACTACACCGGCTGCATGAGTTGAAATATGTCTGGGTAAACCTTCTGCTCCTCTGGCAAAATCCAACAACTCTCTTGCTTCGGAGTCTTCCTCATATACATCTTTCAAACGTTGATTGCTTTCAAAGGCTTCTTCAATAGTGATACCAGGTCTGCCAGGTACTAATTTGGCTATTCTATCTACTTTTTTCAACGGCAGATTCAAAGCACGGCCAACATCTCTTATAGCTGCTCTGGCTGCCATTGTACCAAATGTTCCAATTTGAGCAACCCTCTCTTTACCATATCTGTTTTTTACATATTCAATTATCTGATCTCTTTCTTCGTCAAAATCAATATCGATATCAGGCATAGTAACCCGTTCAGGATTGAGAAATCTTTCAAAAATCAGGCCATATTCTAAAGGATTTAATTTGGTAATACCCAAAAGATAAGAAACCAGACTACCTGCAGCAGAACCCCTCCCTGGGCCGACTCTAATACCATTTCTTTCAGCATAGTCAACAAAATCCCAAACTATTAGAAAGTAAGCAACATAACCCATCTCTTCTATAATACCTAACTCATATTCCAGTCTTTCCTCTGCTACCTTATCTCCAGCTAATCCTTTTTCTTGCATACCATTTCTACATTTTTCACGTAAAATCTCATCTATTGTTTTCTCCTTATTTCCATCTGGAAAAGAAGGTAAGTGAAATGTATTAAAATCAAGTTCTACCTGACAACGTTCAGCTATACTGACTGTATTCTGATAAGCATCTTCCAGTGCAGGAAACAATGACCTCATTTCTGCTGGAGATTTGAAATAAAAGCTATCATTAGGAAAAGTCATACGATCCTCTTCTTTGATATGTTTCCCGGTTTGTAAAGCCAGCAAAACATCATGGAGATTAGCATCGCTTTCTTGTAGATAGTGAACGTCATTTGTAACCACCAACGGTATATTAAGATGATTAGAAATCTTTATTAACTGGCTATTCACCCTTTTTTCTTCTCGAAGATTATGATCCTGTAATTCCAGGAAGAAATTATCTTTAGCAAAAATCTCTTGATACTCTTTAGTGGCAGCAATAGCTCCATCATAATCACCTGCTAATAACAACTGCGGGATTTCTCCCTGAATACAGGCAGAAAGAACAATCAAGCCCTCACTATATTTTGCTAACAAGTCTTTATCTACACGTGGTTTATAATAAAAGCCTTCTATCCAGCTTTTAGAAACAATCTTGACTAAATTCTGATACCCCTGATTGTTTTCAGCAAGAAGTACAAGATGATATCTAGTTCTGGTATCCTTAAGTTCCATAGAAGATGGGGTTAGATATACCTCACAACCCAATATTGGCTTTATTCCCTGCTCTGTAGCCTTTTTGTAGAAATCCACAAGACCATATAGTACCCCATGGTCAGTTATAGCCACAGCTGGCATATCATATTCTTTCGCCTGCATGACCAATCGATTTATGCGAGCAGCTCCATCTAAAAGGCTATATTCACTATGGTTATGGAGATGAATAAACTGTGAATGTACATCATAAGAACTCATTGTTATAACTGGCACCCCCTATCCTGACATATGTATAGCATAAGCAAATTGTTGTACAGCATAAAAAATCGTAAAAAAATTAACATTTATATAAAGTGTGTTTAATGTATATTTTAAGCAGTTTTCATGCTATATATCTACTATTATATTATTTCTATACAGATGTTCTTCTTCCTGCTTTTTTTAACTTTAAAATATATTAATTACAAAGAATAAATCACATGCAAGCCATTAGAGAATGCATGTGATGATGAAAATTTTTTTCATATTTATTTTTAAGTTCTATAATATCTCTATTTTGATTAAGGGCCTCTTCAAGAAGAATTAATGCATGATTTAAATTATATATTTTTTTTATATCTATATCTAAATATTCTATACTAACTGCCTTTTGTTCATTAATTAAATCAATTATTTCTGGATGATTGTTAATAGTAGTCCTAGAAACGCCAGTATATTTACTCAAAGCATTAACACTTATATTTCTATCATCACCTCTACGTTCTTTCGTAAAAACTCAAAAAAGTCGAAAATGTATTAATGGACTTATTATTTCATAAAAAAAATCTCTTACAAGATTATAAATTTCTGAATTTTCTCTGTTAGAATAAACTACTTCTGAACCCATGGGGCCAACTCTTATAGGATCTGGGAAAATAACATCTATATTGTTTACCCTGTCCTCTTTAAGCATAGCCATAAGCCTTTGTAAAACTCTCATTCTTTCTCTATTTTCATCACCTCTAAAATCTGCTTCTAATCTATCTTGATAATTATTAATTAAATCTTGAAACAAATATTCCTCTCTAACTACCTCTCCATCTGCATTGGTCATTGTAATCTCTAGCGGAGTTTCATAATCAAAATCATCTGCAGAATTATCATTAGCACTATCTAAATTTCTTCTTATTGTAGCCCAACTGTTTTGAAATAGGTCTAAACCAAACCCAATAGCATAATTTTCTTTACCATCATAATGTACTGCCAGTGCGAATTCTTCTATATGATCTGAAAGATTTATCCCTTGTTCCATTAAATACAAGTTAGTATTCTCTATTTCCTTTATAAAATCTAAACTTTCAGGGGCTAAATTATCAATCTGTCTAGTCATTATTCTCCTCCTCTATAAATTCTAAATAATCTACAAAGATATAATTAGGATACCGGGCAAAAACAATCCCATCAAAAATTTTTCTATCTAAACTTAATGTATTTAAATACTCCATTTCTTCTATCACTTTTATTCCTTCTAAAGTTAAGGGATTAGAACCAACATGCAGCGTAAATATTTTAACGTTCTCTATCCCTTCAAGATTTTTTATATTATTGTTATATAAAAATAATTCCCTTATAAACTCCATCTCTCTCAGGGGAGTCAAATCTTCTATTTGATTAGAAGATAGGCCTAAAATTCTTAACTCATTTAAATGTGTTATAGGTCTTAAATCACTTATTTGATTATTATCTAATTGTAAAGACTCTACCGTATCTGATAGATTACTTAAAAAATTTAAATCTTTTAATCCACCATTTATAAGGTTAAGAGTTCTTATCCTTCTAAAGTACTTTAAATCAACCCAATATTCTATTATAAGATTCTCTAAATGAAAATAATCTAAATTAATAAAATACTTTAATTTACTTATATCTTTAATATTACTATCTTTTATCAATATGCTATTAAGATTCAATGCTATACTTAAATCAATTTCTTCAACAGATTTTTCTAATACTATTTCAACTTCTCTAATAATCTCTTTTAACTCTACTTCATTAAAATTAATATAATATTTTCCTTCTTTGAAATAAAGATTTCCTTTTTCAATCTCCTCTTGCAAGTCAATCCCAGCTTTTTTATAAATGATTTCATAAAAACTTCCCCCTAAACTTAATTTGTGTTCTATATTCTATTATATTCAACACTACTTCCTGCCACAAGACTTCTTATTTTTTCGTTATACTTAATTATTCTATATAAAGCAAAAATTTCCTTCTGAATAAAAAAATCCCGTCGCTTGAATTTAACGACAGGTGAAAAAAGCAATTTCTTCTTCCTGCTTTTTCATTAAAACATCTTATAATAAGTAAAGAAAAATCACATGCGTTTAATAAAATAAGCATGTGATACTATATTAATTCATAGATAATTAATCACTTATAAAAAATCTTTATTGTTTTAAATTATAGGACTAATATCTTCCTAATAAATTTCATCTTTATATTCTAGTTTGGATCCATTATTATAATAAACATAATTTTATTTCAAAACTCAATCTTTTTCCAAAATTTGTTGCCATACTTAAAAGAATAATATATAGAAAAACAAGAGATTAATAAAAACAATACTATACTTATAGCTAAAGCAATATTAGGATTTAGATTATGTATAAAAGTTAAATAACTTATGTCTGAGTAAATTTGAGAAAAAGCTAAAATTCCTAATGAAAAAATATAATAAACAAAGGGTAATATATTTATTATAACTTTTTGTATTATAGTAAATGAGTTATTGTTTTGTGTAGCTTCTAATAAATTCATAGTAAGTTTTATTAACCCAAAGGTAGAAATTAAGATAAACATTATTATTAGAGAAACTAGTATAGTTATAAAATTATAATTTAAAATTAAGAAAGTAATTGTTAGTACAACTCCACTAAATAAGGATTGTAAAAAAAACTGAGAAAACCAGATATCAAAAATATATTTACTTCCTTTAATGGGCGATACTTTGAATATCCAATACTGGTTTTTTAAAGAATCTTGTAATATTATATTAAATGGAAGAAACAACAATACAACTGCTGCAGAACAAAGAAAACCAATTACTCCAATATGAGTTATTGTCTGAATATTTGACCATGGTAGTATATTTGATAATCTTTCTTGAGAAAAAATATATAAAATCATTAGTAAAATAAAAGATAAACTTCCGTTCATCATTTCTTTATTTCTATAGGCTTTTTTCCATTCTGTTCTAACATTATAATTAAAAATTTTGTCAGCAAATAATTTATACTTTTTAACATTAATAGCTTTAGCTCTATTCTTAATTTTTGAATTTAATGATTGAACTTTATCATATCCCCTATAATATAATTTTAAAGATATATAAACAGACAATTTGAAAATTAAAATGCTTATTAATAATAAATATACCAGGTATTTCAAAGCTGTTAGTAATTCAATTTCATTAATTAATAAATACAGCATATCTGTTGCTATTTTTACTGGGAAAAATAAGATTTCTAAAACCCCATATATTTTTTCTATCCAATTAAAAAACACTTCTATTGAAGGCATAGTAAAGAAAAATAAAAATCCTATAAATATAATGGTCGTAATTATACTTATGATTAGTAAAAATTTGTTTATTATTTTTACTGAAAAAACACTGGATATATACATCATAAAAGAAATACTGATAGAAGAAAAAATAACCATAATGCTATAAATTATTGGTAATATAGCTATATAATAAAAAAAAGAAGCTTCAGTATTTACACCTATAGAAATAAGTATAGGTAAAATAAATAAAAGGATTCCCATTACTATTGTTAGTGGCATTAAGCAGGTATTTTTAATAAAAAGATATAAAAAAAATGTTTTAGTAGGTATTGGGGTTGGAATTAATAGCTTTAATTCAGGAGAAAAATAATATTTCTTTCTGGCTTCAATAAACAAATTTGTAAATAATGTAATAATAAAAAAAATAAAACTTAAAAAAATCAAATGTTCCTTGGGGGTCAAAGCTATCAGTGGTTCTAATCTGGCTATAAATTGTTTGCTTAGTAATGATATAGCAATGATTGCTAAAATAAAACCTACAAGTAAGGATGTTAATCCTTTTGTCTTGAAATAAGTATTTTTAGTGCTCATTATATCTTTTTTTAATAATGTTTTTAACATTAAGATTCCTCCTTTAAACGTGATTTTACTATATATGGATTATCAGAACCAGTTAGATTAATAAAAACATCTTCTAAGCTTGAATTTTTAGTGCAGTGTTTTTCAATTAATTCTTTCGGAGTACCTAGAGCAATCATTTTACCTTTATTAATAATAAAGACTCTATCACATATTAATTCTGCTATTTCCATAATGTGAGTCGAAAAAAATATAGTAGTTCCATTTCTGGCTAAGTTACGAAAAATGTCTTTAGCAATTCTGGCACTAATAGGATCAAGATTAGCAGTAGGTTCGTCTACAATTAATATTTCAGGTTCATGAATTAGGGCGGCAATCAGTGCAACTTTTTGCCTCATCCCTCTAGAATAACCTTCGATTAATTCATCAGATTTTTCATTTATTTCAAATGCATAAAGCAAATCATTCATTCTCTCTTCTAACTTATGAAAATTTTCATGACTTTTTTTGTCCTGATATAGTTTATATACGAATTTTATAAATTCTCTACCGCTTAATTTATCATAGAGATAAGGATTATCTGGGACGTAAGCAACTTTTTTCTTTGCAAGTTCTGGATTTTTAGCTATATCTATCCCTTTTACTAGAATTTTCCCTTTACTTGGTGAAAGTAATCCCACACACATTTTCATAGTAGTAGTTTTTCCTGCCCCATTAGGACCTATAAAAGCAAATATCTCTCCCTTATTTACTTTGAAATTTAAATTACTAACAGCCTTGAAATCTCCAAATTTCTTTTCTACCCCTTCTAAATTTAAAACATGATTCATAAAATTACCTCCTTAAATGTCCGATAGTTCACTTTTTACGTTGGATAAAGGTTATAACTCTTCACCATCATTAAAGAACATAATTAACAGTATGGTGTTCTTTTATACTTCTTCGAAAAACAAAAAAATCCTCTAAAGTAATGTTTTGCTATATTTAATACTTGATCCTTTAATTGATATGCTCAAAATAAAAAAACACATGTATCTTTCATAGAAAAATACATGTGATAAAAGCTATATTTCATATTTTAATTATATCTGGTTTGCTAAACAAACTTTAGCTATTCTAAATTGCAAAATCATCTGAATTACTTCTAGTGCTATTTATTTTTGCATTCACATTTCTTTCAAATTCTTGATAATTTCTTCCAGCCTTTAATTGATTATTTTCTCGTATATTATTAAGTTCTTCAAAATTATCAAATAAAACACTTACCACATTTTTATCAATTTTCCCCTTATTTATTAGATCCTTAAATATTTTAATAACTTGTTCTTTTTTCATTCCTTTACGATATGGTCTATCTTCGGTAATAGCCGTAAAAATATCTGCTACAGCCATTACGCGTGCCCCCATAGATAAAGAATTTGCATGTAAATGAAAGGGATACCCTTGTCCATCAAGTTTTTCATGGTGATATGCTGCCCATTCTTTTAAGAAAGGAATTTCATCAAGAACCTGTAAAACTTGATAGGTATAATATGTGTGAGATCGCATAAGTCTCCACTCATTTGCATTAAGCTTTCCAGGTTTATTTAAGACTTTTAAAGGTACTACTAATTTTCCTATATCATGTAAATAAGCAGCTGTCTCCATAATTAATTGTTTTTCTACTGAATAACCCATAAATTTAAATAATTCTTTAGATACTGCTGCAATTCCAACAGAATGAGTTGCTGTATAAGGACTACGAAAATCAATAATATAACTAATAAGTTTACTGATGTCTTTCAGGCTGTCTATATTAATATTTTTATTTAAATCGAACATAAATTTATCTAATTCTTGTTCAATAGATCTCTGACTTCTAATATCTAAACAAAAGGATTCTTTTTTTAATAATTCTTTAAAAGCCAGCACTGCTTTTGGACAATAATTAATTCCTATATTTTCAGATATAATTTGATTTATTTTATCTCTTTCATTATAGATATCAAGCTTTTCACTTAAAACTGCTATTCGATCTGCAAGGTAAACTATATTAGCTGTTAAAGGAACTGTATTATCAAATTGCTCCCAATTCAAATGATGATATCTAATAATGCTAGCAACTTCTTTTAAAATATCATTATCCCTAATTAAAAAATATCCCACACTGGCATGCAAATTGCTTTTATCATCAAAAGACAAATCATTTAAATCGATATCAAGATAAAAAACACCTATATCATGTATTAAGGAAGCAGTTAATAGATTTCTTTTATCTTCAGTGTTTAAGTTCATTTCTTTAGCTATATTATAAGCTATATACGCTACTTTTTTATGATGACTTACTACAGATTTACTAAGTAAATCTAATATATCTGACAAAGATTTTATAATTTTAAACATTGAGATTTCTTTCATCGATACCTTCCTTCTATATTTTTCTGTAATATTTATTTACTTTTTCTATATAATATCCATAAATCAATCTGCAATATACAAGAAAATGATTTTTCTATACAAATTATAAAACGCATGCATCAAAATTAACATGCTTTTTTTAAATTATAAAATATTATATTTAAACTCAAGCTAATGCTGCTGCTACATCTTCCAGAAGATCCATAATTTTTAAATTTTGAGGACAGGCTGGTTCACATTTACCACAGCGAATACAATTCTCTGCTTTTTTATCACTATCTAATTTCTGATAACGTTCTTTATTTTCATTGCTTTTATCATATATTTCAGCTTCATTATACAAAAAGAAATTCTGAGGTATATCTACACCATTAGGACAAGGCATACAATATCCACATCTTGTACAAGTTATAGGGCCGCGAAGCCTATCTTTAATATTATCTATAATATCTCTTTCTTCATCAGAAAACTTATTTATTGCAGATTTATCAGCACTTTCAATGTTTTCTTTGACCTGTTGCATATTGCTCATTCCACTTAAGACAAGAGAAACCTCTTCCTGATCCCATAGCCACTGTAAAGCCCAATCTGCTGGAGTTCTAACCCATTTTGACTTATTAAAAACCTCTTTTACTTCTTTTGGCGGTTCAACAGCTAATGTACCACCTCGTAATGGTTCCATGATAATTACTGCTATACCCTTTTCATAAGCATATTTCATACCTTTTTTTCCAGCTTGATATTCTTCATCTAAATAATTATACTGTATCTGACAAAAGTCCCAATCATAAGCATCAATTATTTCTTCAAAAACCTCATATTCTCCATGAAATGAAAAACCGATATGCTCTATTTTACCTTCATCTATTATTTTCTCAATCCAGTCAAAAACATTAAGTTCTTTATATTTCTCCCATCTTTCTTTATTGAGAGCATGTAGTAAATAAAAGTCAATACACTCTATTTCTAATTTTTCTAATTGCTTATTTAAGTACTTATCCATGTCCTTTTCTTCTTTTATTTCCCACGAAGGCAACTTGGTAGCTACTTTTACTTTTTCACGATAACCATCTTTCAATGCTTTCGCAACAACAAGTTCACTACTACCTTGATGATAAGGCCAGGCAGTGTCTATATAATTAACACCCCTATCAATAGCATAACGCATCATTTTAATAGCCTCATCTTCTACAATATCACTATAATCATCGTTATTTACTGGAAACCTCATTGCACCAAAACCAAGAGCCGATACTTTAAAATCTACTTGTCCAAATTTTCTATATTGCATTTTTCTCCTCCTATGATGTTTTCTATATTTGTAAATTTAAATACCTATTATCTATTTTATAAAATTATTAAGATATAATCAAATTTTTATTTCTCAATCATTGCTTAAGTACCTATGTGTTCCTCTAAAAATGAGTTAAATTTAATTTCTTAGTTTAATGTATTATAAAATTATATTGTTTTCTAGTCATTTCTAATCATAAATCATAAATATAAATATTATAATATAATGAGGTGAACTATAATGAACCGAATTATCCCTGTTTTTTTTATTGCCCTCGGGGTTGTATTAGGAGGTACATTTATTGGTAGTATTGGTGGAATAATCATCCATGAGTCTCCAATAAAAATTATGGTAGATATAGCAGATGATTTGAAATTATATGCCATTATTTGTGCTATAGGAGGAACATTTACTAATCTTCGTATGCTGGAGGGAGTATTTTTAAAAGGTGACTTATTAATTATATTACAACAATTTTTTATACTACTAAGTGCATTTTTTGGTGCTCAACTTGGCTACTGGATTATTATTGTTTTCTGTGGAGGTAGATAGGTTTGAAAAAAACAGAAAATGCATTTTTTATTTTTACAAAAAGAGATTTACTTTTTATTTTTATAATTTTTCTTCTAGGAATAATTTTCGGTTCTACCTTTATAACAATTTATTCTAGTAGAAATATCGATCAACTAATTTTAGAAAACAAAGAACTAAAAACTATTATTGATGAAAAGGATAAGAAAATCGAACAACTTGATAAGCAATTTCAAAACAGACTTATTGTCCACACAATTACCCCTCACCTGGATACAGACCTTAATAAACATACTCAACAAGAAATAATTAAAAAAGTCAAAAAATTACTGGAAGGATTACTGGGAAAAGATATTGCTGAAATAGATCCGTTATTATTAAGAGATATTATAAACGAAGGATATATAATGGTTGAAGGTCGCTCCTATCAACTACATTTACTTTATATTGTAGTAAGTGATGAAATAAAATTATATTTACAAGTTGATAAAGCTACACAAAGAGAAAGTCGTGAATAAAAAAATCTAATATATTTAGACTTTCTTTAATATTGTTAAATACTTTGCTTTATTTTTACTAATAATAATGATATAATATTTGAGAAAACTTGTATAGGAGGTGTAAACATGCAAGAAAAAGTAGCAGAACTTATAGATAAAATAAGACCAAGCTTACAAGCAGATGGTGGAGATGTAAAACTATTGGAAGTTTCAGAAGATGGTATTGTAAAGGTTGAATTAATGGGAGCTTGTAAAGGTTGCCCAATGTCAACTTTAACTGTAAAAAATGGTATTGAAAAAACCCTTAAGCAACATATTCCTGAAGTAAAGGAAGTTGTACAGGTATAATAGAATACTTAAGCACCCATAATGAACTGACCTTTGTCAAATGGGTGCTCTATTTTTATTATTCTAATTTATCCTTCATCAATTTCATTAGCTTCATCTTCGTTAAAACCAATTTCTAATTCAGAGAATATAATTTGATGGATATCATTTAACATTACAGATATACGCTGTTCTGCATTTAAATACTTTTGCACATCATTATTTAATTGAATTATATTCATTAGATCATTCATTTTTTTCTTATCTTCTTCTGTAATTTCCTGCCCTGACATGGCTTTACTTTGCAATTTAAACTGCTCTTTTTGAAAATCCAACAACATTTCTTTACTTTTTTCGTTTGTTTGAACTTTCTTCTTAATTTCAAGATATGACTTATATTCATCTGATTTTTTCAATTCTCTTGATAGCCTATGAGCTACATCATAAACAGACATTTCCATTCCCCCTTATATTTTTTAAACAAATCTTAATTCTTTTATATTATACAAATTTTACTGACAGAAATTATAAACATTAGGAAAGCACATAACTTCCTGATGATAAGAGAAATAATCAAAACTCTATTATTTCAGAAACTATCTCTTTCCCCAATTCAATAATACCTATCGAATGTTTTTTTTGCATCCTTCTATCAGTTGGTGAACCCGGGTTAAAATGCAGTTGACCTTGAATTAATTTGTTACATGGCTTATGAGTATGACCAAATATAATAAGGTCAGCATCAGGAAAAACATAAGATAATTTGTTCATTAGATGTCCCCTAATACTGTGACCATGTGTTACAGCTATTTTATAACCTTCTAGTTCAATTTCTAAATGCAAAGGAAGATTCCTTTTCAGTTCAGGTGGATCAATATTACCAGAAACAGCACGTACAGGAGCACAAGTTTCTAAAGTATTTATAACTTCCTTATCAGCGATATCTCCTGCATGAATAATCAAGTCAACATTAGCAAATTTTTCGAATACAATATCAGGTATTTTTTTTGTTTTTGTTGGTATATGAGTGTCAGATAATACTCCGATCTTCATTAAATCACTCCAGATAAGTTATATTATGAATCATTAATACCATATTCAATAAGCATTATTTTGTTAAAAGCTTGCCTAATAAAGGCCTTTTAATCTTAACTGCCTCATATTGACATAATTCCTGACAACAAAAACATCTAATACATCCTGCAAGTTCTACTTCTGCTTTTTTATCTTTCATTTCAATCACTTTGGGTGGACAACTTCTGTAGCAATCACCACAGCCAACACATAAACTTTTTTTAAAAACAGGCCGAGGTTTCAATAACTTTGTCAATATGTCTGCCAGAAAGTCTGGCATTCTTCTATCTAATAGATTAGAAAACTCCACTAATTGTGGAATTTTAACATCATTTAATTGTAGCAATTCATCACCTTTAATACTGATTTCTTTAAATTCAGCAGGAAGACCTCTATCTAAAGCTGCCTTTATAATTGGTGCCTTGCTTACAGGAGTAACTCCCAATAAATGAGCAACAGCAGTATCAAGAGCAAAAGGTGATGAAGAAGCCAATACATAAGCATAATTTCTTGCTTCTCCAGCAGAAGGCCCTTCTCCTTCCATACCCCATACACCATCCATAATATGCAAATCCGCATCTACACATAAAGCCAAATCTACTAGCATATTTGAAAAATGTTCTAATTCAGGCATTTTTAGATGATATTCTGCCTTTAATAAACCAGGTATAGCTCCAAAGAGATTTTTTACAGCCCCTGTTAACATAGTTAAACCATGTGTTTTTAATTTAGCCATGTTTATTATTACATCTGCTTCTCTAATATATTTTCCTAGAATAAAAGATTTATTTATTAATCCATCAAAAGGTACTGTTACCTGTTCTGTATTATAATTTAATTCAATATCTAATTCCTGAGCAATATCTGCTAATCCAGTCTTTTGATAAGCCCGTTCTAGGATTCTTTTTGTAAAAGGACCACCAGGGCTATCACCAATAATAGGCTTAGCCCCAGCTTCCTTTATCATTTTTGCTAGTACTTTAACCATAAGTGGGTTAGTTGTAACCATAGCTTCTGGCGGTTTATCCATTAATAAATTGACCTTTAATAATACCTTCTGTCCAGCTTTAACAAAAGAAGCAATCCCACCAAGATCTGACATTAACTTTTCTATTTTATCTTCTAATAACTTTTCGTCATATTCCTTACATGATCTAACTGCAACTTTTTCCATATTTTCCCCTACTTACTTTTTGGTCTTATTATATCATAAAAAGAGCCTTGAAAAAAGTGTTTAAAGATAAAATATCAAGTTTTTATTGCGATTTTAATATACAGTTCTTATAGCTTGAAGTAAATATTAAAAACTTAGAAGAGAGTATTTATAGTGCAAATGTTCCTTGTTCTCCCATTATAACTCTTAAAATTTGTTCTTCATTTCCATCTAAAGCATTTATATATATTAAATATACTTCTTCGCCTATCATTCCTCTTACTTCATAAGTAAATACTTCTCTAGTACTTGGTTTTGGTATTACAGCTAACCTTATATTATCTATATTATCTAATGTTTCATTGGCTATCTCTTCAGCTTCTTCTTCTGTAATTTCAGCTTCTTCAGCTTCTCTATCATGATGGCCCATTAAAAACCTAGACGCTTCAACAGCAATTATCTGCCCATTATCCATAGCAACCTGTACATTTATCAAATCTGGATAAAATATTACATCATCTGTTTCATAAGCAAAGGAAACATAGAATACATTTTGCTGAATTTCAGAATAAGTGGGCTCCATGTTTGGGTATCCTATTTTTGCTAAATAATCTCTTGCTAATTCAACAGCCTCATTCATGTCTACACCATCACGTTCTACACCACGATTATTTAGTAAACTTACTAAATGACCACCTGTTTCTGAAATATCAACAGAATAAACCCCATTACCTGTCTGCACCTGAAAGTTATATGCAGGAATTCTTCCTTCAACAGGAGAACCATCAGATATATCAATATCTGCATTTCCATCTACATCAATGTAGTCTAGAACTCTTTCCCTAGCATCATCTTTAGTAATTTCATCTCCAGTTAAACCAAGAGGCTCTCTATTTGAAATATGATCTGAGAATGGACCATCATATATCAAGACAGGAACTTTACCCATTTCATCACGTATATCATTAAAGCTACCATCCATATCAAAAGCCTCTGTTCTTTCTTCAGGATTCTCTGGTCTTTCTTCTTCTTTAAGAGCATCTCTTGTTTCCCTAACCATTTCATTCCAATTTATCTCACCACTCATAACTTGTTCCATTACCTGATAAAGACTCTCAGTAACTTGTATTGCATGTTCCCTAAGTTGCCTAAGGATATCTCTATCATCCTGAGAAAATTCTTCTCCATTGGCAAGTCCTCTGGCTATCACATGAGAAAAATCCCCTGTTTGACTCAAGAATTTAGAAGTATCATAAACAGTTTGCGCTGCTAATGGTAATCTATTTAATTCTGTTTGGGCTGTATTTGCATGATTCCAGACGTCTGTTAAATGCAAAATTCTTTCCCCATCAGAAGTTGAAGCCAAAGCCTTTCCCAATAAGACCTGTACTTGTTCTACATTTTCAACTAATTCAAAAAAAGAACGTTGATAATTATTTGCCATCTGTGTAGCTAATCTTTCCCTTGCCTGTGCCTGACCATATCCCCAATAGCCTAGCAAACCGGCTACTACCAGTCCTACTATTGTTGGTATAATCCATATTTTTCTTCTAATCGTAAAAACCTCCCTGTTACTATATTAAAAACTAGTCATTTTTCTCTTCTCTTAATTTCTTATATTTATTTCGTTTATACTACAAGCCAAAGACGTGATTACCTATCCTACGAGTAATTGTTCTAGTCCAAATCCAGGGACTAACAGGCTTTGCTGGATTCCAGAAAAATAATGTACCATGTGTTGGATCCCATCCATTTATAGCTGATCTAGCAGCTCTAAGACTTTCTTCGTTTGGCGGTAAATAAAACTGTCTATCAGCAACTGATTCAAAAGCTAATGGTTGATATATTACTCCACTTAAAGAATTTGGAAATGAAGGACTTTCAATTCTATTTAAAACTACTGCACCAACTGCCACCATTCCTTCAAAAGGTTCTCCTCTAGCTTCAGCATGTATTATTCTTGCTAGCATTTCCACATCACTATCACGGCTAACACCTCTTGTTCCACCACCTTGAGCAGGTTGTGCAGCTTGAGTAGCATTTCCAGCCCACTCATACCCAAGAGCAGCCCATGTTTGTCTTCCTACTATACCATCAACTGTAAGACGATTCCTCCGCTGAAAATCAGTTACTGCTTGGTATGTAAGTCTTCCAAATACTCCATCAATTGACCCATCATAGTAACCCCAATTTGATAGCCTTCGTTGCAACGTCCTAACACTTGCACCAGTGCTGCCCCAAGACAATGTTGGCTGCGCTGCCTCTATTGTAGGCAAATAAAACAATGTTCCAACAATTATAAACAAAAGTAGAATTGATAAGAATAAATACAATGATTTTTTTCGCATTTTTAAATTTACTCCTTTCTTGATATCTATATTCTATTAAATATTCTACCTCAAAGTCATTGTATATTATTCTTTTTTTTACTTAAATTATGTGGTTAAATAAGGAAAAACAAAATGCTATATTTTTATATTTAAATTTTATGTTTCAAAAAAAATAGAATCCCTTTCATTCTTATGGGATCCTACTTTAAATTATTTAAGTTTTCACGTATCTTAGCAATTTCTTTTTCGGAATAAACTTTAACACTTCTACTCATTAGATAAGCTGTACTTACACCTGGACCTTTTTCTACAGTTCCATCAAAGTCTCCATTATAAATCTCATTTACTCCACATGAAGGACTTCTTTCTTTCAATATAGCAAAGTCAATATCTTTAGTTTCAACACCTTGCAAAACCTTCCTTGCTCCACAAAGAAAATGTTTTGTTAAGTCAACACCATCTTTAGTAACGACAATTGCTTTTCCATTTAAAACACTCTTTCCGTTGCCTCCCTTTATTTCTGCAGGACTTCGTGGAGTAGTTAGATTTCCAGCAACCTCAGGACATATTGTTTTTACTTCATAATTTTTTACTAAATCATTAAGCTGAGTATTAAAGCAATTACTACCATTATAACGACAATTACTTCCAAGAAGACAGGCACTAATCAGAATCATCAAGAAGCCTTCTCTTTATTATCTTTTTTATCTTTTTTTACCTCACTCTTTGCTTTTACATCGTCATTACTTTTATTTTTAGTATCTTTAGCATTAATTGTGTTACTACTTGATTTAGCATCAGTTGAATAAAAACCAGAACCCTTAAAAATTATTCCAGGTGCTCCAATTATTCTTTTAACAGAAGCATTACACTTTGGACATGTTTCCAATGAATCTTCAGTTATTTTTTGAAACTCTTCAAATCTTCCACAGTTTTCACACTCATATAAATATGTTGGCATGTGCAATCATCTCCTTATAAATTTTAATTATTTACATTTATATCTTAGTATATCTGCAATGCTTATATCCAAAACATATTATTCATTTTTTATCTATCTTATATTTTAACCTATTTTTTTTTTATTTGTCAAGTTTATTTATTTATCACTTTTAATTTCTTTAGGTTTTATATTAATACTAGCCCAATAATTATAAGACTGTAAGACTAGAAAAAAGAATAATAAAAGCCATTCCTTGCTTAAGTATAAAAAGACTACGCCAGGTATAAAAGCAATAACAATTATAAACATACTTAGCTTTTTATTCCTTGTTGCCTGAATAATTTGCAAAGGAAACAGGGCTAAGCCAATAAAAACACCAGTTTCAACAGCAAAGACTAATCCAGCAATAGCAATTATCGCAAAAAAAACTGCTAAAAAAATATTAAGCATTATACTCCCCCTTAAGTTCGGCAAGATATGCTAGATGTGACTTAATATGGTCAAGACAAGTAAAATTAAAACCAAATTCCTTATCTAGTTTGTCTAAATCAAACCTATATGTAGCCCATCCCCAAGCTTTATCTTCTAATATTATTTGACTGCTAGAATTAGTATAATCTAATGCTAGTTGAGCTATTTCTTCCCATGTGACAAATTCATTAGATAAACCAAAAAAAATCTCTCTATTATATTCTGAATTAAGTACAGCTGAATACACTTTTGCAAGGTCACCAGCCCAAATAAATTGGGTACCATCATTTTTCACAAGCTTTATATCTTTATTGTTTTTAGCCAGATTTACAATATCCCAGAAACGAGTGTCTGGCTGCATATATGAACCCTCAACTACGGGATTCCCAAAAGTATATCCTGGCCTTATTATATTAGCCTGGATATCATATGCCCTGGCAATAGACAGAAGATAGGCTTCTGTCGCTGCCTTAGTAGCACCATAAAAATCAATAGGTCTAGGGCTAATACTTTCATCCATATCTACTCTTAAATCTCCAACAGCAGCAGTTGAAGAAGTATAAATCATTTTCTTAACACCCAATTCAGCAGCTGTTTCCATAAGATATACTGAAACTTTCGTATCTTTTTCCAACATATTAATGGCGGTATCACCCCATCCCAGTGCTATATGAATACAGGCATCTTTATCCTTTAAAGCCTTCTTAATTATATCATTATCATAAAGAGTTCCCTTTACTAATTGAATTGCATTATGATTGATAAATCCACTAACCTTTTTAGGATTTCTAGCCAGTATAGTTATTTCATGTCCCTGATTTATCAATTCATTTACAACATATGAACCTATAAAACCAGTTCCTCCTGTTAAAAAAACCTTCATTTTATCCTTCCTCCCCCAACTTCCTAAAGGCTTCTCGATATTCAATAAGATATTTGCGAAATACCTTTATTATACCTGCTACAGGCACCCCTATAATTAATCCTGGTACCCCTAAAACACTTCCAAAGAACATAACAGAAAATATAACTGTTAGTGGATGCAGTCCAACACTATGGGACATAACCTGGGGAGAAACAAAACTTGATTCTATTTGCTGAACTATAACAATCCAGATCAAAACCCATAAAGCAGTTATAGGTTCATTCATTAAAGCAATAACAACTGGTAAAATACCACCAATCCATGGACCAAAATATGGTATCATGTTTGTCAGTCCCGCTACTAATCCTATCGTTAGAGAATAAGGTACACCAATTACGGCAGAACCGACACCAGTCAGTGTTCCTACAAAAGTAGCCACCATAACTTGTCCTCTAATATATCCACCAATGACTTTATCAACTTCTCCTATGATATCCATTACTTTCTCTTTTCTTTCTTCAGTAAATAAACTTAAATAATAATTAAGCAGTTTATTTTTATCTTTTAAATAATAAAACGAAATAATTACAGTTAGAAAAATATCGAGAAATGTTCCTGTTGATGCCAGTAAAATATTTGCAAACTGATCAAAAGAGCTCCTAATAACAGTAGCAATTCTATTAAGCTCATTATCTATATCTAAATATCTATATATAGATTCTGGAATAACTGATAGTTCTCCGGTCCTAAGGTCTCTTATTATCTCTTCTACATAAACGACAATGCCAGGTATTTCCTTAACAAAATTAGTAATCTCTCTAGCCAATGTTGGTATAAATGCTCTAAAAATAGTATAAACAATTATAAACATAAAGAAAAAGACAATAGCTACAGATAGAAGCCTATGAACGCCTCTTCTTTCAATAAAATTAACCAAGGGACTAAAAAAATATGCTAGCACAAATGCATATAGAAAAGGCCTGATAACAGACATAATATTATCTCTAAACATATAAGCTATAAATAATACAATACAAGCCAGAACTATGTCAAATATAAGATTGCGATATTTTTTTAATAATAGCATAATAATTCTCCTTTCGTTAATTATTAAAATATTATTTTATCATAAATATAATACATCATTCAATAATATATTCCAAAATTAATGAAATATTATTAGCCTCTTTTTCTATTTTTTACACATCTAACTTACATTATACCATCTATCGTAAATGATTTCATCATATCTGATCATTTTTTTCTCCTAGATAATAATTATTTGTTTATTCCTGCTGCAAATAGAAAAAAGCTTATACATCAACTAATAGCGGTATAAGCTTTAAATATTAAATTTAAATTAATTTAATGATAAAATATTTCAAATACAATGACTTAATGATCTAAATCTATGCTTAACTCTATTTCCTTTCGTTCTTGAAAAAGATAGGCAGAGTAATCTAATTGCATAAGATATTCTGTTTTTCTTTCCCTTAATGAAAAATTATATATACGCCTATAAGGATCATCGCTGGACCAAGAACTTTTTTTAGCATACATCCCGTCTACATTTAATCCATCAATTTTTAAGTATGGACTATGATATAAGCTTAACTCTATTCCTTTATCTCCAATCTCTCCATAAGTATAATTCACATCCTCTATTACTATTTTTTCTCCCATATATTTTATTTCTTTGGGATACTTTTCTCCTTTACTAATAAAAAAAGTATTTTCTTTATCATTTCCAATCCAGACTCCGTCAAAACAGGCATATAATTTTTCTGGATATTGATCAAAGTAAAAAGATGGGGCTATATTAATACTACGCTTATCAGGATATAAGTAAGTAATTGTGATACCGTCTTCTTTATAGATATTCCCCTGATCGTCTTTAAGATAAAAATTTTCAAAAGCTCTAAAAGAATATCCCTCTTCTAGATCAAAACTTATATCAAGCCTTAATCTTGTAGGACTTACGCTTAGATTATTAAAACTAATATTTGCCTTATCTACTTCAATTTCATTATCTATAGTATAATCTCTTGATAATTTGACTTCTTGCTTATCAAAAGGAATTGTTAAATCATCAAAGCTTAGAAGAAGAATTTTTTCTTTCTCATCAAGGTGATCATATATTTGAGCAGATAGATTAATTTTTCCTGCATTCTCCTCTAAGAATGACTTTAATTCTCCTTCTTGAAAATCTCTCTGGGCCCTTAATCGTAAAGAATTTTTATCATTATGATAACTATGCGTAGCTCCCGATTCCATAAAACCCCAAAAAGAAACAACTAGCTGAGGATGACTATAAGGCCTTGACTCTTCCCTATATTTTTTCAATAACTTATTCATCTCATCACCCGTTACTATTGCTGTTAACTCAAGACGTTCTTCATCAATAAAAACATCATCTATCAGTAATATAAAACCATCCTTTTCTATTGCTAAACCTTCTATCTTCCCATATTCATGCTCTCTAGCGTATTCAATACCACTATCCCCACTTATCCACTCAACAGCATATTTAATTACTGGTACTTTAGAAGCATGTGCTGCAAAGCCAGGAATCCATTTTACAGATCCAACAAATATCAATAAAAATACCATTATCGCTGCAACTATTTTTATAGACCTAAAGTGAAATATCTTTTTGTATTTTTTAGGATAAGTTCCTTCAATACGTTTTACTATTCTATCTTCCAGAACTTCTGGTACTTCTATATCGTTTTTATCCAAACTCTCTATGAAATTATCCAGTTTTTCTCTGTCATTATTTTTCATTTTTCAGCCCCCCTTTACTTCCAATTGTCTTCTTAACACCTTTAAATTACTATATATTTTTGTTTTTACAGTGCCAACGGGTAACTCCATAGTCTCAGCTATATCTTCTAATGTATAACCCAAATAATATTTCAAATATATAAGCAGGCGTATCTTAGGTTTTAATTCTTTCAAAGCTGTTTCTAAATCTATAGTCCCATCTCTTCTCTTGCTTTCCATTTTTTTTATTTCTGGCGTATATAGCTCATCTGCCATCTGTATTACCTTTCTTCTTTTTCTAAGTTGCATTTTGCATTCATTAATAACAATACGAGTAAACCAGGTCTTAAAATATTTGGGTTCTTTTAATTTTTTTATATTTATTAAGGCCTTTTCTACAGCATCACAAATAGCATCCATACTATCTTCTGAATTATGTAAGTAACAATAAGCAATTTTATAGCATTCCTCTTTTATCATTAAGACTGCTTTTGAAAAACTCTCTTTATCTCCATGTTGTGCTTTTTTTATTAATTCTTCCATTATCTCGGCCTCCTTTCATGTATTAGATGCAGAGAAGTAAAAATAGTTTTATATTTTTTAAATTTCTTATATATTTTTAACCCAGAGTTTCTTTAATCTATCTTTATTTCTATCTCCTTGTCTATGTTATGTAGGTATCCCCAATCTATTAATTTTACTTCATATTGATGTCGATAGTCAACTAACTGAAACCTATGTGTACTTACTATAGTCTCTTCTCTTACTTCTTCAGAATATAAAGGGCTGTCTACATAAAAGGAACGTCCCATACCTTTTCCTTCTTCTATTTCTAGACGACCTGGCCATATATAAATAGGACTAGTCATTTTTATTTCAGAGTTTATTCTAAAATCATCAAATTTTACTTCATCAATAGTAATTACGCCACCCATATATTCTATTTCTTCTGCATTCTTGTCACCTATAACAAAGCTATACTCGTTACTCCCAATATATACTCCCTCAAATCCTAAATAAAAAGCTTCTGGATATTTTTCAAAATATGTAGATGGAAGAAAAAAATAGCTTATTTCAGTATTTGTCTTTGAACCTGAAATTCCTTCGCGGATATATATATTTCCGTTACTATCCTTTAAATAAAGGTCTTTAAATCCAGTAAAAAAATACTCATCCCTATCTATGCTTATATCAAGCCTTATCATAGTTGGACTAATACTTAAGCTATCAAAAATTATATTTGTTTTACCCAGATCTACATTCTTATCAATATAATATCTATCTGATAAATAAAGTAAATCTTCAGCAAAAGGTACTTTAATTTCAAATTTATCTACAAGCTTTCGTTCGCCCACTGTAGTATTTCCAGATATTTTGATTCCCAGGTGTAGAAACTGAGGATTTTCTTCTAAAAACATTTTTATTTCATCTTCTTTAAAACTTTTCTGTACTTTAGTTCTTATCACCTTCTCACACATTTGAGGTAAATATGAACTAGCAGTAACCTCAAAATTTGAAAAATTTACTTGAATACCTAGACTGGTAAATATGCTATCATTATTATCTATTCCTTCTAATATTTCTTCTATACTATCACCCTGCGCAAGAATAAAAACCACTATTCTTTCTTCATCAAATAATATATCTTCGATAACTATTTGATAGCCTTCTCTTTCTACTACTAATCCTGTAATATTTCTGTATCCATGTTTTCTTGCGTATTTAATACCTCTATCTATTGTATACCATTCCTCTCGAGCTTCTAAGTTTAAGAAACTAGAAACATAATCCCTAAATCCTGGAATCCAATTTACTGCCCCTATAATACACAATACAAAAATAAAGATAACAGCTATTACTTTTGCAAGTCCCTTGATCAATACTTTATCTTCATTATGGCTTCCTTCTGAATTTTGATTTTGACTTCTTTCCTTATCGTTATTTCCCACTGTTGATACCTCCCCAAAATTTCATTCTTATTTCAAATTATTATGAATTTATGATATATATTGGTAATTTTCAACAAGTGCTTTAATTATATATTTTTCAAGGAAAGTTTTCAACTATATATTATTAAAACCATAATTTCCTGGCATTAAAAAAGCCCTCCAAAAGGAAGGCTAAATAGTTTAATTCTATTCAATTACAATTACAGCTCCATTTGCTGTATCCATCCAATTATAGATAAACTCTGCATGACTGGTGAAATTACGGACACACATATTTGATCTGGGGAAAGTACCAATAGTATGAAGATATTCTACTGTACCAGGATCTATTTTCTCACCTTCTACTTCTTCATAAGCCACCGGAACACCATGAATATATGCTCCTCCTGTAAATCTTATAGCATATGGAGCATAGCCTGCTATATTCTCTGTACCACTCTCTAGATATTCAAAACGCTCTCTTTTAGCTATAGCTTTGTACATTCCCAGACTTGTTTCAAAAGAAAAGTCACCAGAAATACCGGTAGTTGATAGTGTGTAAGATATAAGATTAAGAGCATTATCAGCGATTTCAAAAGCAGCCTGATTTTGCTGATTTCTATCTACAATAATTACATGATTTAACTGGGTTAAAGTTATATCAGGGTCTATATATTCTTTAGGAACAAAAAACTGATTATTAAAAGTCGGAACATCAACGTGATAAAACTCCCCCGTATCATCCAGAATCCTTAGCAGCATACCATCTGGAACATAACGATAATCAGCATCTGTACTAGCCTCTACATAAGCAGGTGCACTATGATAATATCTATAGCCATGTTCATCTACCGCTATATCACCTTCCTGAGGTGGGACACCATTTTCAAACTTGTAATTACTAATAAAATGTAATTCACCCTGGTTTAATTCCTCTCTTAACTCATTAATAGCTGTTTCCATTGCATCAAAACGAAAAACCCTAGGTGTACCTGTAGTAGAAATAACGTATCCTTCATTAAACTGTTCATTGGCTATAAAAAATACTCTATACCATATATTAGAGCCAGCCATTTCCTCACCTTCAACCCTCTGAAGCAAAGACACTTTATCTAAAGTTTCTAACTCTGCTAAAACAGGGCTATTAGGATCAGGATTTTCTCTGATCTGTGTTCCTTCTTCAGCGGTGATTAGAAAATAGTCATAAGAAATTTCATAAAGCATATATTCACGAGCATCATTAATATTTTCAGGTAAATGAGTATTAAATTCTTCCAAAACAGTATTATTACTGGCTGGATCAATAATATCCAGCATTTCTAATTTTTGTGCTTGAGTAAGACCCATTACTCCTTCTTCCCCATCAACTTCTGTCCGCATAGTAATACTTATATCCTCCTCGATATCATAAGCATTTATATTTTCTTCCACACCTTCTAACTCTGTCTTAGCCAAATTATCTTCTTCTGGCTGGTTTTGACGGGCTTGATTAAAAGAATTGCTTCTATATAAGGCAAAAGCGGAAAGAGCAACGACTGCTACTAAGACTACAACTATGGCTGTTTTCTTATTCATATTCATCCCCTATCTATAATTATATTTACTATATATCTTTCTCTTATTTTTTTCCTTTTATGTATATACGAGAAACAAAGATAGGGATATAAATGACTGTACAAACAATAATACCTTTTATATTTCAGAAGTTTTACTTTCACTTGTTTCTTTTATTGCAGCTTTATACTCTACTGTATCAAAAAAGTACCATACAGCTATAGATATCATAAATACAGGCAAAGAAAGGCCAATTCCAAAAAGTGCAATTCTATACCCTGTAGTATAAAGACTTAATCCCCAGAACAAAATTCCAGTAGTAATTATATAACCTATTATAGCCCCTGTTTTTCTAGATTTTTTGGCAACTACTAATTGAATAATAATTGCAATAATAATTATAGGATTAAACATAAAAACTCCCCCTTTTAAATTTTATTTCTTATTTTACCATAATAGTTAATTAATATCAAAAAATTACGCTCAGGCTCAACAAAGGTGTTACAATTACTACAGCTGAAGCACCTACAAGCCCTGTCACTATACCTGCTCCCCATCCTGCCAATAACATAATAAATAATTCAAACTTCGCACATGAAATTATCGCATAAAGCCTGGTTAGCCATATACTTCATTCACGAAAAAAGCTAACTTACCAGATCCTCTTCCAGGATATGAATAACAAAATGAACTCACTTCGCTACGCTACGTTCAAACATATTTTGTTAACCATTCATATCCTTCCATGTGGTTCTGGAGCTTTTTAACGTTCATTCAGCATATGGCTAACCAGGAAATCTAATATAAAATTTACTGCGAAGTTTGAGTAAATAATAATGGCAAATATCAATATCAAGATTGATAAGAAAAACCAACTATAAAAATAATTATCCATATAATCAGCCAGCATTCCAAAAAGTGGTGGTCCAATAACAATTCCACTACGTATAAATATTGTAGCCATACCGGAGGCAATACCTATTTGACCAATAAAAGCACGCTCACTTATTTCTGTGAAAAATATACCGCCCCAACCCATAGCAGCTACACCTAAAAAGAAAGAAGTTAAGAGCAAGAAAACAATGCTTGAAGCTAATAAGGATCCTAAAAGACCATATACCAGGCTTAATATCGCAATCATAATAATAATAAATATTAAAGTTTTCTTATGATTACCTGAAAAAAGAAAATTGCTCAGCCAGGCCCAAAAGATCTGTCCTAGAATACCACCTACTTGAGAAATACCCAGAGCAATTCCTGCTATAACTGAGCTATAATAAAGATCTGTAGTCACAAACAAAGTAAAATGGGCAGGTACAATTCCAGCTCCAAGACCAAAAACAAATCCAAAAAAGCAAACTAGTAATAATTGTTTATTTAAAAAAACATTTTTAATATCAGCTTTTAAATTTTTATTTTCCTGATTATTATCTGCCTTATTATCTACATTTTTAACTAGCGGTTTATAATTCTTTACAACAACTAAGCCAAGAAGAACTGCAACTGTTCCGGCTATAAATACTGAGATCCTCCAACCAAGAACAGCTGCTATTATAGGTAACAAAATTGCCCCAAGAAAACCACCTATACCATTTCCTGAGTGTGCGATTCCCATAGATATTGATCTATTTTCTTTTAATACTTCACCTTGAATCGCTTTATTAATAGAAGGAGTAATCAGACTAAAACAAAAGCCAGCAAAAAAGCCAAAATCAAAATAAGAAAATAGATTGGAGAAAATGCATGTAATACAATTAGTCCTCCTGTACTAATTATTCCTATGGAAAGCCCTTTCTTTGACCCTATTCTATCCACTATATTTCCACTAAATAAAGCGATAGATATAGCTGAAACGAAGAAAAAAGTTGAAAATAGTCCAGCTTCTGTTCTACTTATACCAAAATCCTCCTGTATAAACGGCATTAGTGCCTGAATACCCTGTATATTTAAGCTTGCAGTCATATATCCACTGAATAAAAAGAATAATAATTTTTTGTTTAACTTTTCCTTCAACATATAATAACTCCTTTTTCAACTTAAATTGTATAATTGCTTGTTCATTTTTGCTTACTCTCCATAATAATTCGATTTATTCCATTTAAATAAGCTATTCCACTGGCCTTGATGATATCTGTATCAACAGCACGAGAAGAATAAACCTTTTCATTATACTCAAGTTGCAGGTTTACTCTACCCAGGGCTTCTTTCCCTCTGGAAATACTGCTTATCTTATACTCTTTTAATTCTATATCAAGCCCTACTATTTTCTTAATCGCAGTATATAATGCATCTATCGGACCATCACCTGTAGCACTATCAATCATCTCTTGATCACCTTTCTTAATTCTTACTGTAGCAGTAGGAAACTGGCTATTGCTTACTACCTGAATATCATCAATTTCGTATAATTGTATATCAGACATATTTGGGATGGCATGTTCTGCCCCATGTCTTTTTATCATGAAATCTTCTACAAGATAAAAGAGATCATGAAAGTATATTTCTTTCTTTTTATCTGCCAGCTTTAAATACTCTGCAAATAAGTCAGCAAAATCTTGATTATCAATTTCAAAGCCAGCCATATCAAGGGCATTTTTAAAAGCATGTTTACCAGACCTGGCTGTTAAAACTAGCTCCATTTCCTGACAGCCAACATCAGCAGGTGCCATAATTTCATATACATCCCGGGATTTCAAAAGTCCGTCCTGATGAATTCCTGAAGAATGGGCAAAAGCATTATCCCCGGTTATAGCCTTATTCACCTGCACATCAAGTCCCATTAAGTTGGTAACAAGTCTGGATGTTTTCTTAATCTCTTTACTAAGAATATCTGTATAGGCATTATAATATTCAGGTCTAACATTTATACCCATAACCACTTCTTCTAGTGCTGCATTACCAGCTCTTTCCCCAATACCATTAATAGTACATTCTACCCTATCTGCCCCATTCTTAACAGCCATTAAGGTATTAGCACTGGCCATACCCAGATCATTGTGACAGTGAACACTGAGTAAGACTTTATCATTCAAGTTTTTCAATCGATTATTAATCTTTGCTATTAATTCTCCAAATTCCTCGGGAACAGCATAGCCCACTGTATCCGGAATATTAATTACTGTTGCTCCTGCCTTTACCACAGCTTCAACAGTCTGCCAGAGGTATTCAAAATCAGATCTGGCTGCATCTTCAGTGCTATATTGTACGTCTGGACAAAGGCTTTTTGCATACTTAACAGCATCAACTCCGATTTCTAATACTTCTTCTCTTGATTTTTTGAATTTTTTATCAAGATGAACATTTGAAGTTCCAAGAACAATATGGATCAATGGCCTTTCTGCATATTTGACACTTTGATAAACTGCATCAATATCGCTTCGAACTGCTCTGGCGAGAGCTGTTATTTTAGGGCCACCATTTTTACCTACTTCCTGGGCAATCATCTTAACTGCCTCAAAATCACCAGGAGAAGAAGCAGAAAAGCCAGCTTCAATCACATCAACTTTCAATCTACTAAGCTGTCGAGCTAATTCCAATTTCTCCTCTAGATTTAATTTAGCACCTGGCACCTGTTCTCCATCTCTCAAAGTAGTATCAAAGACAATTATTTTCCTCATAACTATCACTCTCCTTTTTTATATTTTAAATGCAAAAAATCCCCATCTCTAAAAGAGACGAGGATATAGAATTCCCGTGGTACCACTCTAATTGGAATATATTATAACCCTATAATATTATCTTTATAGTATTCACACATAAGATGAAAATATATAACCCACTTAATTCAATGGCATATAACCATCTACCCTTGTAACGTAGGGATACGTCTTACCCTAAAATTTCAGGAAGCAGCTCACGGGCGAGTTCGAAGGAAGATAATATCCGGTTTTCACCAAACACCGGCTCTCTTAGTATTATCTTAATCTTCTACTATTCCCATTCATTGCATTTAAAATAGTATTAGGATTATATTAACAGATTATCAAACTGTTGTCAAGCTAAAATTTTGATGGGTGTTTTCTACATGCTCTAATCATCATATTTCTTTAACAAATCATCTAGAGCTTCTCTAAGAAGAACTGCCTCACCTACACCTTCTTTTTTTGCTAATTCTGATAATCTTTGTAATTGTTCATATGTATAATGACTGGTTTTAGTCACCATCTTTTCCTCTCTAGAAAGACGAACTTTGTTTCTGCCACTATTTTTTGCTCTATATAAAGCACCCTCTGCTTTCCGAACTAGTTCTGTACTATTACTACCATCTTCCGGATAGGCAGCAATACCTATACTGACCGTAATATCTAAGTTCTCCATATCTTCTCTTATTTTTACACCCTGATTAGCCAGTTTTTCTCTAACACCTTCCAAAAGTAAAAATGCCTTTTCTTTGATTGTATCAGACATTATTACAGCAAATTGGTCACCAGAATACCTATAGATTTTAGCCTCCGCTGGCATATTCTCTTCAAGTTGATTTGCTATAAAGATCAGTACCTTATCCCCTGCTTTATTTCCGTAATTTTCATTTACCCTCATAAAAGAATCAATATCTACTGAAGCAAGAGATAGATCCTGACAATTTTCTTCTGCCTCCTTAATCTTCTCTTCAATATCATCTATAAAAGCCTGATAATTTTTTAAGCCTGTTAAACTGTCCACTAAATCTAATTTTTCTTTTTTACTCATTCTACACCGCTCCTTTTTATTTTCTAATCCTAACAAAAAAATGAACACCTTGCGAAGAATTTCCGTTATAAATATACTCTACTATCTTTTGCATCTTAATAATTTCAAACTTATCTAACAAATCTATTAGTTCATCAGAATTCACATACGTATGGGGTACATTTTCTTCAATGCCTTCTGTTCCCTTTTCCTGCCCCAATATCAAGCATATTATCAAAACAATCTGACCATTCAAGGGCAATTGATAAAAATTCATCAGATACATGCTCCCAGACAGGGTTATCAATCTCGTCCCAGTTCCAGCCTATATGTTTTACATTTCTTTCATTTTTCAATATTATCCCCCCCATTAATATGTGTTTGCAATGTTTCAAAATATAATTTTTTAATACATATATTTAAATAATACTTTGACATATGTATTTAATTATACTTATTATATTATATAAAAATGATTCTGTCAATAATTTTCATTTTTTGTTATTTTATAAAGGGATAATAACGCAAAAAAAAACATGAATGAATAACTCACTCATGTTTTTTTAATAAAGTTATGTGAAATTTTCACACAGCACTTTAAAATGATATTAATGAAGAATTATATATCTTCTTCATACTTATTTTTTTAGTTTTAATCTATAGCCATACCTTATACTCTGGATAATCTCTATAGGATCCAGTTTAATATCTTCTTCACTAAAATATCTATATTTTATATTCGAAAATTCAATTATATCAAATATTGACCTATATCCCTCATGTATTTTCATTATGTTATAAAACAATTCCTGATAAAATTTATCATAACAAGCTTTAATTATAGGATATAAATCCTTGTTTTTTTCTGGATTAGCAAGATAACCTGTAATTAATATCATAAAATACTTTTCATCATATATAACATCAAGTGTACTCTTTATACGATTACTACCAGGCTTCTTTTTCGCCCATTCCCAGGCATATTTTCTGGCAGTTTTAAAGTCTCCGATTTTTAGAGAGTCATATATCAAATTCTTTCTTCCCTCTGTTAGATAAATATACCTCTTCTTCGCTTTATCTTCCTCAACCATCTGTTGTTCTAGCATTTGTATTTCTTTTAGTAATACTAAATCTTCTTTCCCAGTAGAAAAAAATTCAAACTCATAAAAGAGTCTTTTGCTGACAATTTTTGCTCGTTCTGGACAATATTTAGAAGCCATTCCTATACCTCTATCTTCACTCTCTATGGCTTTTTTTATATATTTTTGTCCAATACTTATTAGTTCTTCAGCCTCTTTAATTATATTAGACATAATTAAAAATTTTACTGTTTGTATAATATTTTTAGATATATACAAAAAATCTTTTTTCTTCATATGATAATCTATCGCATAAGGATCAATGCTTTCATAATTATGAATATTTTTCAGGCGGATTATTTCTCTTTCTTCAATTCCTCTCCAATACTCTATCCATGGTTCTGACCCTTTAACAACTCCCAATTTTTTTAGCTTATTATCCCATCTTTTATTTAAATTCTTTTTATCTACTATTACTTTCAATATATTTTTATAGGCATTAGCCCTCTCTATGTACATCTCCCGGTATCTACTTTCCTCTGTCATCTTACTTGATATATATTGATTTCGGCATAGTTGATACAATTTTTCAATTTCCTTTTCACTAATATCTGCACCTCTGTCAAGTAGTGGTTCTATAACTTCTAATAAAAGCTCTTTACTCGCAGCATAAAATATGGCTGATTCTCCTTCTTGATTTTTAACATTAACATCTACTCCTTCTTCAATTAAATACTTAATACTTTCAATTTTACGTTTCCTATCAGTTAATGGGGCCCTTAATGCCCAAAAAAGAAGGTCATCAGTATTATCTTCTGCTACATTAAGTTCTGCTCCGGCTTTCAGCAAAAACTTTAGTTTTTCAATAATAGATGAATGAGCAGCAAGCATTAAAGGGGTAATACCCTGACTAGAAGGAATATGATTATTTTCAATCAATTTGCTGCGAATATTAATATCCATCCCGGAGTCTAGTAATATCTTTATTATATCGATATTATCTTCTATCATTTTTGCTAATAGTAAATTTTCGTTTTCTTCTCTATCACCGTTCTCTAGATCAAGATTTAATTTGTCTGCTATTATTTCCACCTGTCCATATCTAATTTTTGATTCAAAGCTAGCAATATCACGGTCTGCTGCTAAATGCAAAACTGAATAACCAGATTCATCTATATAATTAACAGGATTTACTCCATTTTTCAGCAAAACCTTTACAGCATTATAATCGTTTTTAATAACGGCACTTTCCAAGAGTTTATAAGGATCAGCACCCTCTTTAAGTTTTTCTACCCAGTATGCATCATCAAAATAATTTTTCTTTTTATAATTATGATAGATAAAATCATAATCATTTCCTTGCTTAACTTTAACTTTGATAAATTCCTGATAAAGTTCATTTGAAGGTTCATAATCTTCATCAATATAATGATAAGATATCCATTCATAATTAGTTAAACCTATAATTTCTGCAAATCCTTGAGGATCTTCAATTATTGTTTTAATATCTGGCCTTTCTATATCAAATTTTTTAAGTTCTTCTTCCTGAATTAAGTCATATATTATTTTTTCATTCAGTCTGCTACCATCTTCATCTCCTGTTTCCCAGATATAATGATAATGGCAAATTTCTTTACTTCCTTCATAAATGGTAAAAAACCATCCGTGGTCTTTAGCATATGCAAAGTGAAGTAAAAGACCTTTATTATTATGAATTAAATCAGGGTTTTCACTAAACTCATATTTCTCACTTACTAATGTAACCCAGTTATTTGCAGGAGGAAAAACATAGCCATTTAAGCCAGAGCGTTTTAATAATACAGCAGCATCTTTTTGATTATCAGTTCGCAAATGATAGCACTCTGTAAATTCACTCATTTTTCATCTCCTTACTTTTTTAAATTTTTTAATTGATAAATACCATAAATATCCCAGACTTTTATATCTCTATTGTAAATTTATATAATATATTTACTTTATGTTATAAATTTCCTTATTATTGTATCATAAAACATTTCCGTTTTCCACTTATTGTATTATTTTTTAAATATCACCTTATGCTTTGAACTTTTTACTTATAACTTTACTTATTTGGCTAGTGGAATCTCTGGATAAAAGTCATTTACAAAAGAAAACCCCATTACTGGGGTTTTATAGACTACTGTTTATATTATATGTTTTCATATTTATTAATTACAAACAAATTCCTCATATCGTTGATAATCTACCTTACTACACTCTACTGTTAATAAAGTACCATCATATTTATGCTCAACTTCCTTTACATAGGCATTTTCATTAAAATATGAAGTTACACTGCCTTGATCATAAGGAATAAGCAGTTGACATTCTATATATTCACTAAATACATTTTCGCTAATAAGTTCTACCAAAACATCTATGCCTATTTTTTTAGTAGCAGAAATATATACTGTATCCTCTTTTACAAAAGGAATCTCCGTATCAGTCAAATCAGCTTTATTATAAACGTAAATCACCGGAATATCTGCTGCCCCTATTTCTTCTAAGGTCTTATTTGTAGTCTCTATTTGTTGGTCATAGTTAGGGTTTGAATAATCTACAACATGTAGCAAAAGATCTGCCTCTCTAACTTCCTGTAAAGTTGAACGAAAAGCCTTGATTAAATTATGAGGCAAATTATTCACAAATCCAACTGTATCAGATAGAAAAAAACTTTTGTTGTCAGGTAGTGTAATACTTCTTACTGAAGTTTCCAGGGTGGCAAACAACATATCCTTTTCAAAGACTGTTTTCTCCTTTGATTCCTGATAAAGTTCAAGCATCGCATTCATCAAACTAGACTTACCCGCATTTGTATAGCCTACCAGGGCCACATTGGGGAGATTTTCCTCCACTCTTCTCTTGCGTTGAACATCACGTTCAGTAGAAATTGATTCTAATTCTTTTTTTAATTTTGATATCCTCCGTTGAATTGTCCTTCGGTCTAGTTCAAGTTTCTTCTCTCCTGCACCTCTGGTTATAGCCCCTACTCCACCGGTTTGCTGGCTCAATGATTGATCTGTCCCAATAAGTCTTGGTAACATGTACTGAAGACTAGCTAAATCAACCTGAATTTTAGCTTCTTTTGTTTGAGCACGTTTTGCAAATATCTCCAAAATAAGAGAAGTTCTATCCATAATTTTTATTTCTAAAGCCTCTTCAAGATTTCTTAGCTGTGATGGGGAAAGTTCATTATCAAAAACTACAATATCTGCTTCATTCTCAGCTATCAGAAAATCTAGTTCTTTAACTTTTCCAGAGCCTATATAATATTTAGTATCGAAGTTATTTAAATTTTGTACTAATTGATCAACAACTTCCAATTCACAGGCTAAAGCCAAGTTTTCTAATTCTTCCATTGATTCTTTAAAATTGGGCTGATTATTTATATTGGCCCCTACTATAATGGTTCTATTTTTTTCTTGCATCATAAATCTCTCCTTTTAAACTCAAATTAGACTCATCACTTGATTATCAAATTCCACTTTCTTAATCTAAATTTGAATTCTTGATACTGACCATTCTATAAAGAAAAAGAGCTATAGATGAACAGAATTCATCAACAGCTCTTATATACTCATAATAATATAGAAGATTATAAACCGTGGAATTACAGTTTATATATTAACTCTATAAAAATCGTATTAAAAGTGTATGAATGTTCATGCAAGAATCCACAAATAAGGTTCACAAAAAAAGCCTTAAATATACTTCAAAGCTTAAAATACCAAATTGCTTAACCTTATTCTATTATTTAGATTATCCTAAATAACGTTTCCTCATTGCAAAAATCATTCGCACACCCCTTTTCCTAAATATTACTAATATTATAGCATAAGTCTTTTTAGGATTCAAGAATTCAAAAAAAATTCTTTCCATAATCCAAAGATTTCATTGTATAAAATACTAAAATCATATTTTAATTATTCAAGCATAGTACCACACTTTGAACAAAACTTATCATCTGAAGAATAATATTCTGCTGAACAATTGTCACATACCTTCCTTAACTCGTCTTTTTTAGAGGTCATGGCTAATTCATGGGAGATAATCCCTGTAGGAACAGCTATAATTCCATAACCAATAATCATTAGCAGGCTAGATATCATTTTCCCCACAGCAGTATTAGGAGAAATATCACCATATCCAACTGTAGATACTGTGACGACAGCCCAGTACATAGAAGTGGGAATACTGTCAAAGCCACTTTCTGGACCTTCAACGATATACATAAATGAACCAACAATAATAATGATAAAAATAATAGTAACAAGAAAAACAGTAATCTTAGGCCTACTTGCCTTTAGAGCCTTAATTAAATATGTAGATTCTTCTATATAACGACCCATTTTAAAGATACTAAATAATCTAAACAACCTAAAGACCCTAAAAAGAACTAAATAGCGTAATTGAGGCATAAAGAAAACAAAGAATAATGGCAAAATGGCTAAAAGGTCAACAATACCAAAGAAACTTAATAAATATTTATATCTATTATTTACAACTAGAAGCCTTAAAAGATATTCAAGTGTAAAAAGAAGTAAAAATGCCCAGCCCAGAAATGTAATTATCATTTGATAGCTTTGCATAATACTATCTACGCTCTCTAAAATAGTTAAAAGAGTGTTCCCTAAAATAATAATAATTACAATAAGATCAAATTTTTTGCCTGACTTTGTGTCAGTCTCAAAGACAATGTTGTATAACTTCGCTTTTGTACTTTCATCTAGCAGTGCCAAACTATTCACCTCTACTCTGTATAATAGGATCAAAAGAAAAAGAGAACCATGAAATTATAATACCATAGCTCTCTTAGATATATACTTAATATACTTGTACTTATTTATAATACTTATTCTTACAAGCTATAGATTATGCTCTTTAATAAAATTATCTATTAGCTCATCAAGATTCGGACTACCCACTTCATCAAGTTCATAATGTACCCTTGTATATGGCTTATCTATATTGATAACTCTGCTTAGATCAATAGGAGTACCGATAATTACAGCATCACAATCAGTATTCTTAATAGTTTCTTCTAGATCATTTAACTGTTGCTTACCATAGCCCATTGCTGGAAGTAATGTACCAATATCACTGTATATTTCAAAAGTTTCTTTTAATTTACCAACAGTATATGGACGTGGATCTACAAGTTCTTTGGCTTCAAGACGTTCAGCAGCAACTGTTCCTGCTCCTAATTTCATTTCACCATGAGTTAAGGTAGGTCCATCTTCTACAACGAGTACTCTTTTACCTTTTATCAATTCAGGGTTGTCCACAGTTATTTTAGATTCTGCCTTAACTATAAGAGCATCAGGATTAGCTTTCTTTATATTTTCTTCAACCTGCATTATTGCTTCTGTACTGGCACTATCAATTTTGTTAATAACAGCAACATCTGTCATACGCAAATTAACTTCTCCAGGATAATAAGCCAGCTCATGTCCTGGACGATGAGGGTCTAATACTGTTAGCGCTAAATCTGGTCTGTAGAATGAAAAGTCATTGTTTCCACCATCCCATACTACTACATCACAACCATCTGGATCCTCTTCTGCAGCTCTTAAAATAGCTTCATAGTCCACACCAGCATAGATAATATTTCCACGAGTAATATGTGGTTCATATTCTTCCATCTCTTCTACAGTACAATTATGTTTCTCTAAATCCTCTAAAGAAGCAAATCTCTGTACCTTTTGTGCTGCTAAATCACCATAAGGCATTGGATGTCTAACTGCAACAACCTTTAAACCATGCTCCATAAGTGACTCAATCACCTTACGAGATGTCTGGCTTTTTCCACATCCAGTTCTAACTGCACAAACAGAAATCACAGGTTTTTTGCTTTCAATCATAGTATAATTTGGTCCCAATAATTTAAAATCAGCCCCTGCTGCATTAACAATTGCACTTTTACCCATGACATAATCATAATTTACATCACTGTAAGCAAAAACACATTCATCAACCTCTAATTCTTTGATTAGTTCTGCCAGTTTCTCTTCAGCATATATCGGTATTCCTTCAGGATATAAGCTACCTGCTAACTCAGCGGGATACTTTCTATCGTCTATATCAGGAATTTGTGCAGCTGTAAAAGCTACTACATTATAATTCTCATTGTCACGATAATATGTATTGAAATTATGAAAATCTCTACCGGCAGCTCCAATAATGATAACATTCTTCTTTTTACTCATACAATCATCTCCTTCGTATAATTATTTATTCAACGTTAATATTATACACTATACAAAATAATATATAAAGAAAAAAATTCAAAAAAATTATTTTTCTTTATAGAGGGTGACTATGAACTCTTATATTATTTATTATATATCTAAAAATATTATCTCTCAAAACGGAAGTAGGCAAAATCAAAATTCGAACCAGGTAAGAATACAAAAGTAACTTTTTGCTTCCCTCTCACCTTATCCAAATCAATTACCCTTTCTTGATAGCCATCTGATTCAGCAAACTCAATAATTTGATTATCCTGTCCTTCTTCATTGTCAAACCTGACATGAATAGTATTTTTATCTATAGATGAATTACCACTAATTACAAGCCTACTGGCACCTTCATTTCCGAAATCCATTTCTTCAAATTCCAGAGAAACATTATTCCCAATTCCCTCAACTGCTTTTTCTGTAATAGTAAAATTGTCTCCATAAATATGGTCGCAGTTTTTAGCAAGGTTTTTTTCAAAGGCAGGATTCTGCTTTTCAAAAGAAAAACCTTTGATGTGTACTTTCTGTTCTTTTAAAACAAAACAAAGCGAGGCAATACCTTTTAATCTTTTTGGTAAACGATAAGTCTCTTCCTGGTAGACATTCCATTTTGACTCTTTTTGATAGATTACAGTATCCAGTAATTCACTACTTTCCTCTTCCGGCATCCCTTCCCATATTTCAATAGTATACTCTTCATCGTTTAAAGCAAATATAGGAATAGAGATTGTATCAGACCCATAAGCACCAAAATCTATATCCCGGAATCCCACTACAGTTACTTCATCTCTACCTGTTGCTATTCCCTTTTCATTGCCATTACTAATTTCTCCTTTGCTATAATCAAAAAGACCTGCTGTGATAAATCCATATGGATCCTTATAGGCAGTACCAAGTCCTTCTGCCTTAAACTCTAATTCAGAAATAAGTTTTACTTTCTCTGTACCGTTTTTACTCATACAACGAAGGCGAAATTCTCCATCACCCATGGCAGCTATTTTAGCCTGAGTTCCATTGGCTTCCACCGTAGCAATATTAGATTCAATTCCTGCATCATTTACTACAGCCCATTCCAATTCTTGAAATGAAGTATTTTCTGGATATAATTTAGCTTTTACTGTCATCTCTTTTCTTGACTCATTAAATACTTGTCCTAATTCACTAATAAGTTCAATTTTACGCAGAGGTATTTCCTCATCACTTCCCATAACAATTGGCATTTTTGTATTACTTGTTATTGCAGAAATACCTTTTAAATACTCATTACTTTCCTGAGCCTGAAATTCTAATATTTCAGATTCCATCCCTTGAGAAAAGACTTCTATTTGAATTTTACCTGTCTCAAAAGTAGCTGCAATAATAGCCATTAGCTTACCACTAAACAATCTTCTACTTAGACCTTTATACTGGTCATAATCAGTACTATCACCATTATCAAGGCCTACTAGACGTCCAGCACCAGAAACTTGAACATGGACTCTATTATTTGCATTCTCTACAATATTACCATCTTCATCTTCCATACTTATTTCTACAAATATCAAGTCCTGTCCATTGGCTATCAACTGTTCTTTATCAGCCTTTAAAGAAATCTTTTTAGCATCTCCAAATGATTTGCGTATATCAGTAGCAATAAGATTTCCTTTTTCATCATAAGCTAATGCCTTTAACTCACCTTCTTGATAAGGAATCTTCCACCAGGCTACAAGTTCATCTGCTTTTCCATTTTCATGATCAATATCATAAGTACCTATGCTTTCACCATTTAGTTGCAGCTCTACTTTGGGGGCATTTGAACATACCCTCACATCAATTATTTGACCTTTGCTAAAGTCCCAATAAGGGAATATATAAACCATAGGATTTTCTTTGTAATCTGTCCATCCGGCTTGATATATATAGTAAGGATCTTTTTTGAAAGTTGCAGTATCTATTTGTCCAAAATATGAGTTCTTGGTATGATAGGGTGTTGGCTCACCAATGTAGTCAAAACCAGTCCAGAGGAACTGCCCCAGTGAAAAAGGTGTATCCCTCTCAGCTACAATACATGCTTCTGGTGAATCTGCTCCCCAACTAGTACTACTATTTCCCAGTGCAGAGCATTGCTCATCATCATCAGCAAGTATTGATTGTTGATAAGGGAAGTGATAAACACCTCTACTTTGAACAACTGATGCAGTTTCACTACCATAAATAACCCAATCTGGATGTTCTGCATGATGCTTTTCATAGTATTTCTCTGCATAATTATATCCAGGAATCTTTATGATATCAGCACATTTTTGAGTATTCTCCCAGGGCATGTAATTAGATCCAAAGGTAACTTTCCCATTTTCCTTAGGGTCATACTTTAAGACAAAATCCATTAACATCCTGGTAATTTCCTGTCCTCGCTCCCCAGCATGGGTATCATATACCTCATTACCAATACTCCACATTATCAGACTGGGGTGATTTCTATCTCGTTTCACCCATCTTTCCACATCTTTAGCGGCCCAGTCATTAAAGAATCTGGCATAATCATATTCTGTTTTAGGTCTTTCCCACATATCAAAGGCTTCAGATACTACAAGTAATCCCATCTCATCTGCTAAATCCATCAGCTCTTTAGCTGGCATATTATGAGCTGTTCTAATAGCGTTAACACCCATATCTTTCAATATTTTAAACCTTCTCTTAAGGGCATATTTATTAAAAGCAGCTCCTAAGGCACCTAAATCATGGTGTTCACAAACCCCGTTCAACTTGATTTTTTTACCGTTTAGCATAAAACCCCTGTCTGGATCAAGTAATACATCTTTAAAGCCAATGTTCTGTGTAATAGACTCAATTTTTTCCCTTATTTGATCCCCTTCAAGGTCTTTAATTATGTACAAATCAGTAGTAAGCTGATAAAGGTTTGGCTCATCCGGACCCCATAATTCAGGATCATTAATTTCTAGTACCTGTTGATCAACTAAATTAGACCCCTTACCTTTAACAATTTTCTTTGAACTAGTAAGCAATTGCTCATTATAGAAAATACTATGAACAAGCTCTACATCATTGCAGATATCTAATTCAGTATCAATTTCCACTTGCCAGCTATTATCTGTTTTCTTAGTGCTTAGATATATTCCATCTGTTACTATATGATCCTTGCCCCTTGTTTTTAGCCAGACATTGCGATAAATACCAGCCCCTGAGTACCATCTACTATTAGGACTTTGATGTACTACTTTTAGCAAGATTTCATTTTCACCTTCCTGGAGTGAATCTGTAATATCATGTTCAAAGGAAGAATAACCATATTTCCATTCTCCTACAAACTCTCCATTAACGTAAAGAGTCGAATCCATATAAACACCATCAAAATATAGAAGAACTTCATCAGCTTCTTTATTCCAATTGAATTTTTTCCTATACCAGCCAATACTATTTTCATAAAGATCTAATGTATTGTATATCAGCCAGTCATGAGGGATATCAATAGCTTTAAATTCAAGACCATCTGCTGACGCAAGCCCTAATTCACTTTTAGCAAATTCCCATCCGTCATTAAACAATGTTTTCTTATTCATCTTTACTCCTCACTTTTAAAATAGATATAATAAGTTACCCTTTTCTTATATTAACATGATGCTTTAATAATATCATAACTATAAATCATGTCATTATGTCCACTCATAATTTATTGATTGTAAACATAATAAATTAAAGAACACAAATAAATAAATGGGGAGGCATTACATTTGTTGGATTTTTTTATTATGTTCTTTTATTCATTTCTATTTAGTATTGATGATGGAATAATGGCATTTTCTTTAGGAATAAAAAGAATTCCCTTTGATTTTCTATCTATTCTAGCAATCTCTCTTATAGCAACTTTTGTAATGCTAATTTCCATGTTTATTGGGCGTTTTTCTGGCGCAATTTTACCCACTACAATAATTGAATATTTAGCAGGAATCCTTTTGATATTAATAGGCTTGTCCCAATCGCTCCCTTCCCCTCCCTTATACGGAAGAAATAGAATTAAAGTAATCGCCATAATAGTAAATATCAATGTTATTGCTTTTGGCTTACAGGCTGGACTTGAAGGTTATCATTTTCTATGTAGCATAACAGTTCCAATTACCCTTATAATCTCTCTTAGCACTGGATTGCTTTTAGGTTATCATATGTATAGAAAACCATTTTTCTCAAAGTATTCATCTTATCTACCTACTATAATATTTTTGGTATTAGGATTTAAACGATTTCTATAATCCAAAAGATAAGTCATAGATACTTGGTTTTAACGAAAGCGCTTACCTTCAAAGATAAAAAATAAAGATAAAAAATATTAGTTATAATTTTATCTGCTTATCAATATATTTCATTTTAACATAAGAAAATCTTTATATCTATACTAAATAGATAATCTTAAAAAAATAATAGGGGTAACCCCCTATTATTTTAGTATTTATCCTGAATTATTCACGGTAATATAAAAAATAATGCTTCACATCATATGGTTCCTGTATTTTAAATTATTTTTTCTTTCACTAAAAAAGTGATGCTAAAACAATAGAAAAAGGGCTCCTCTTTTGATAAAATGAAGTCACAACACAAACATTCAACAAAAGGAGGAACCCTTATGTATAGTGTAAGTGAATTTCAATTAAAAAGCAATAATAAAATAAAAATAAATTTTAATGGAGGAGATTTATCCTCTGATTCTGGGCTTCTTTTAATCAAAGAATTCGCCCACAAAATTGGCTTAAATAAGTTAATAAAGGAAACTTTCAAGACCAATGATACCTCAAAGGATCGTTTCCATAAAGATGATGAAAATCTCTGTCAAATGATCTATCAGATTTTAGCAGGTTACTTTAATGATAATGATGCTGATGAGTTGACAGATGAACCAATTTTTAAACGTATTCTTGAAAAGTCTTCTTTAGCATCACAACCTACTTTATCACGTTTTTTCAATCGTATGGATGAAGATACATTAAATCAATTTAATGAAATCTGTAAAACATTAAGAGCTTTAATTTACAGTATCAAATCTCCAGAAATGGTGCTGTTAGATCTTGACTCCACTTTACTAAATACTTATGGCAAACAAGAAGGAGAAGGTTTTAATTTTCACTATAGTGCCCATGGATATCATCCTTTACTGTGCTATGATGGTTTAACTGGTGACTTACTAAAAGCAGAGCTAAGAGATGGTACAGTATATACATCTAATGGTGTCGTAGAATTTATGCAACCTTTATTGGATGAATACTTACAAGATTATGAAGACATTTCTTTGTATCTTAGAGGCGACAGCGGTTTTGCAACACCAGATTTATTTAGACAATGTGAATGCAATGGTGTTTCCTATGCCATCCGCTTAAAAGCCAATCAGAACCTTTATAAGTTGGCAAATCACGCAGAATATAAAATGGCTGAACTTACCAAAAAAATCAAGTCGATTACGCAGTTGTATATGATGAATTTTCCTATCAAGCAGGCAGTTGGGATTATCCAAGACGTGTTATCGTTAAAGTCGAAAAACCAGCTAATCAGTTAACCTATCAGTATACATTCATTGTTACTAACATGGGCCTGACTCCTATAGAAATCCTTAAGTACTACTGTAATCGTGGTACGATGGAGAATTTCATTAAAGAATGTAAAAATGGTTTTGATTTTTCATCAACAGGAAGCAAACGCCAAATTGTCAATGCTAATCGCTTACAACTTCATGTTTTAGCATATAATTTATTCAATTATTTTAGACGCATGGTTTTACCTAAAAGCATGAGAAAAATGCAAGTATATACCATTCGTTTAAAGCTAATTAAAATCGCTTCAAAGATAATTAAATCAGCGAGATATATTTATTTTAAGCTGTGTAGTAGCTGTCCCTATCAAAAAGAATTTTATGAAATCTTAGAAAACATAAGGCTGCTTCCACAGTTGGAATAATGATAGAATGATGAACTTTGACAATTTAAAAAATACTAAAGTTACAACTATGGGATAAGTATGTCTTTCCCATGGAAAATATTGGATAATATGAGTTTGTAATCTTTACAAGAGAATCAAGAAACTAATTTCAGGGTAAGTTATGACTCATGAATAATTCAGGTTTATTATTTTAAATACTGTTCTTATATCTGCATTTGCTTTATATAACGGAAATTTTATAAAGCTTAAAATTATTTAAAAAAACATAGGAATAAAAAGTAGCTGCATTGAAATATGTGCAAAGGCATGAGATATCACAGCATACTCAAAGCCCTTCTTCCAATAAAGATAACCAAAAATCAGACCACCAATTCCATTTAGCAAAAAAGCCCTTAACAGCAGTGGGCTTGTTAGCTCACCAAACATCATTTCAGTAACAGGCAAGTGACCAGCTGCAAATATAACTGAGGTTAATATAATAGCCATCCAATATACACCTTTGAATATATTATCTTTATCAAACTTAAATATCTTCATACAAATCCAGACTATTAAAGACATAAGAAATAATCTAAGCAATATTTCTTCAACCACTCCACCATAGAATATTCCAGCCAGTAAAGCTAAAACTGAAAATTCCGGTGGGTTTTCAGCAAGCATAGAAATTAGATTTTGAAAGTAAAATCTATCACTCCCAATAATAATTAAACCTAAGACAACACCACTTATAATGGAAGTTAAAAGCGATTTGCGGTCCACATGAACTTTTCTTTTCTCAAAAATTGCATCTAAAATTTTAATTGAAAAACTAGTTTTGCGTGCTAATTTTAAGCCTAAAAAAGACAGTACAAAAGCAATGACAAATAATTGTAGTGAAGAAACAAGTGTTAAAACATTCATAGAAAACGGAATACTTTCCAGTATTTCTTCCACTAGTTCTTCTGATATTACCTCCATTTGATATGGTACTACAAAAAATCCTGATATAAAAGCTATAAATCCTAAAAATAATGATATCTTCAAATTTGTTTTTTTCATTTTGATTTCTCCCCTTTTTTATAAATAATACTCTATAAATACCACTTTACTTTCTTTTATCCCAAACTGTTGACGTTTAGTAATTTTACTTTGTTTATAAGCTATTTAAAACTACACACTCACTTCAATATCATTCAGAAACTGTTCACTGAGTCTTGCAATTTCATCAACTTGTGTCTGATAGATAAGATGTGTTCCTTCAAGTATTTCATATGATGCTTTTTCACCCAATCTATTCAAATGTTTTTTCTGATACTCCATACCAGACTCTTTATCTTTTTTGGCCATTGCATCCAGAGTATCTTTAGCGATAATTTTCAGTACTGGTATATCCCTGGGAAAAGTAAGTCCATTTACCTCTTTTATATTATCCATAAATAATAAATCTTGCTTAATCATTGTATTATTTATTACATGATAGTTAAACAATTTATAGTCCTTAATTTCCTTTTTGCTATACCCATTTTCAAGTAATTTCGTCTCCGGTACTATTTTAAACAACAGTCGGGTAATACCTGTAGCCTGCTGGAATTTAGCTATTGAAACAGTATCTTATAAAGTAATCTAAGGTAAGCAGGAGTTTTACTAATTTCAGAACTGGAAGTAGTATCAAGCATAATAATTGCAGATACTTCTTCTGGATATTTCCTAGCATAATATTCCGAATAAATACCAGAAGCAGAATGAGGCATTAGTATATATGGTGGTTTAAACCCTGCTTTATTAAGTACAGTTCTAATTTCCTGTACATAGTTTTCATTTGTTCTAGGAGTATCTATCTCCTCACTAAAACCAATCCCAAAGTATTCAATGCAAACTACTTTATAATTCTGACTCAATTTACGCATCAGGGGAGCAAAGTCAGCTGAAGGCAAGGAAACACCATAGCCTGGTAATAGAATTATAGTTTTTTCACCACTACCCATAGCATGTAAATGCATTTTACTACCATTGACATCTATCAACTCACCATATGGTTCTATTGCTTTTAACTCATCTCTAAAAAATTTTCTATTTACTACAAATCCTATAAGAAAGAGACTTACTATAATTCCTAATATGTAAAAAAATATTGTCATAATCTCTCTACCCCTTTTAATAAATTTCTATCACTCATGGTCCTCATCCATATCTTGAATAGGTGGACAGGATATAAAAGATAGACTCCTAATTTTTCGCTTTTTATCTGCTTTATTATCTAAATGCTTTCTTAACAATATATTAATATCTTCTAGTAATTGATGAAACTCCTCATCACTCAAAAGCAAAGTCACATTATTTAAAAATACTGTATCTGCTTCAGGGTCTGCATTTTTATCTTTAAAATAATTTTCAATATCCGCGTAAATTTTCATCAAAAAGCCAAAAGCATTAGTTGTAGCATTTTCTACTGTATTATGTTCAGATAGAGTCTTCAAATTAAGAGCATAAGTCCTCTCCACAGAACCCCTAACTCTGTTTTCTTCCACAACAGTTATTATCTCATTTTTTGCAAGTACTTTTAAATGTCGATACAAAGTCGTTCTGGAAACATCAGTCATAAAGGAAACTATATCCCCTGGTGTAGCTTTTTGATTCACTGCCAGGTATTGAATTATCCTAATTCGTACCGGGTTTAATAAAATCTCGTTTAGATCTTTCAAAATAGCATCATTCCTTGTTTATATATTATATTACTTATCTCACTTTTGATTATAATCCCATTTTTGAAACAAGTCAAGACCTATTTTATATTTTTTTTAATTTTTTTTATTTTTTTAAAAATAACTAAGTGCTACTTAAAAACCCCTGGTTTGACTCACTTTATATAAAAAGAAATCTCCTGCTTATAACCCAGGAGACAATTATACTTATTTTTAATTTTTTATTTTAATAGTTTATTCTTGACTTTCTTTTGTTGATTTATTGATTATAAGATGAATGATAAAATAATTGAAATTCCTACCATTAGAACATTTGTGTAACTGTGCATTATCATAGGGTAAATTACACTATTACTTTTCTCATATACATCACCGTAAAATAGACCTAATATAGTAGCATAGATTACCTGAAATAGACTATATTGCATTTCAAAGGGAGTAAATGAAAACCTTATGTGTGCTAAACTAAAAATTACTGCTGCTATAATATTAACAACACTCACTTTACCTTTAAAAACTCTTTTTTTAATTAAAAGGGCCAGCATAGTAATAGCAAAGGCCCTAAATATAAGTTCTTCTGAAGTACCTGATAATAAGAGCTGGAATCCTAAGTGACCAGTAATATTAGTAGCAGTCAATGGATATTCAAATCCTTGAAATGAATTTGTAACAATTACTGTTATATATGCTCCTACTGTATAAATAGTAAAAAATTTTATAAATAAAAAGAGACGTTTCTTCCCTTCTTCCTTATTACCCAGGCCAATTCCATAGTCAAGGGGTTTTATTTTATTGATACCCAAAATTAAAATAATAAAAATAAGGGCTTGAACAGTATGTCTCACTGATCTCCAAGCATATGCTCCATCGGGATCAATAGCCTGATAATCAAACAAACTAGCAATTATGGCAGCTAATCTAGGAAGCCCCAAGAGCAAGATAGTTAAAAATAAAACCCAGACAATACTTTTTAAGATTTTTTTCATAATTTACCTCCTGCAACTTATATTTCATTATGATTTTTTCGAAAAAATACTAACAAGATTACTCCTACCAATGCTCCTGCAATATGTAGATAATGTCCTACAGTAGGTAACCAGCCAAATATAATAGCAAGAATTGAGAGACCCATAGACCGCCAGCTAAGATGCTGAGTAAAAGTAATATAAGATATTTATTCTGTCCTAATAATTTTTCTACCCATGAACCAATAAATATTAAAATACTTATATTTATTAATATGTGGTACCACTCTACATGAACAAATCCATAAGTAATAATTGAATACCATCTTTGAGGAAACTGATTATACTCCAGGGCTAAAAACCTTATATTTTCGGGATCTGTTAATTGGGCTATTAAAAAAACTATAAGCGACATGATGAAAAATCCCCATGTTATTGGTGCTTCTTTAATTTTTTCTATATTAATAATAAATCTCTCCTCTTTCTTTAATTAATTTCAGACTACTTATATATTCGATGCTTTCTTTTTAAAGAATATAGCTGATGAATTATTATACTATAAAGTAATACTTCTTTTTAGACTTATATATGTAGCCAGGAAATAGATAGAGTAAACTAGTAAAAATAATAATAATATCCCTCCATAAAAACTCATTGCAGTTGCATTAAGCTGTGTTCCCATTAAAAGTATTTGATTTACCTTCATTGAAATGATGAAGCTAATGAAAATTGGAATCACTATTGGACAGATAAAGTAAAACAATAGTTGTTTAAACAACAGTCGATTCCGCTCTCGCTCATCTAGACCTAATTGACCTAAAATTCTAAATCTATGCTTATTTTTTCTAGAGTCACTTAGTTGTTGTACAGCTAAGACCGTAAATGCAACACTTGCAAAGACCAATGCTACATAAAAAATAGACGATACTAAGGTAATAATTCCAGCCTTAACCTCATTATCAATGCCTCCCCCCTTCACCATAATGTTGTCGTAAATCATATAAATACTATCGATACCCATACCATGGTCTACCTCATGCTCCCTCTGGGCAGAACTTGCCCATATATTTGAATCTTGAGGAATATATTTTTTTAGGTTATTATATAAGTTCTCATTCCCTGGTCTTTTAGTACTTGCAGCATATTGAGAATAATATATTTCCATTTGACTTACTGCCTGATCAGGAACTATCACAATAAATCCTGCTCCATTTTGACCGTTTTGAGCAAAGTTCTCTGAATATACACCCTTGTTCCAATAGATTTTCTGATCAATCTCTATACTAGGATTATTTTGAAGATATTCACTATAATAATCAGCCACAGAAGAAACTCCATGAATTATAAACTCATCATCTGCTAATTTAATTTCTTCTAGACCTAGTGTACTTCTTAAAGCATTATAGTCACTTATTTTTAAATAAGTATCATATTGAAAAAAACCACCTCGAATCTTGTTTTGCACCATCACATCTGTAAATTTGCTATTTCTACCTTTATAAATTCTATAAACAATACTTTCCTCTACCCAATCATTTTCTTTCAGATACGCGGACACATCTTCAAAGTTTTCATCCTGGCTTCGTACTGTTAGACTAATATCAAAAGGCAGATATTGTTCTATTTCGTTTTTAAAATTGCTTAATCCAAGAGCATAATTTCCAATTACTAGAGTAAGGGTGAAAAGCACTGCCAGAGTTCCCATGGTAAATCCCATCGTATTTATCTTTGAAGATAATTGCCTCGATAATAATATATTCGTTCTCTTATATTTAACACCTTTTAATTTAGAAAATACCATCATAATAACCCCAGGAATTCCCATGTAAAAACTATAAATAAAAAATATAATACAAATAATTGTAACTATAATAGAGGCTTGACTAAGTGCCACAAGACCTGCAATCAAAGATAATATAAAGATTACGCAATTTTTCTTAATACTTTTCATCTTGATAATTTCATTTTTTTTATCTGCATATAGCAAGTCATATATTTTCATTTTCCTTAAACCCTTGTTGTTTCTTATTACAACAATAAACATGATAGCGCCATAATAGAGAACAGTAAGCAAAAAAGCCTTAATTTCAAAGTCCATAGCAATAAGATATTTTTCTCCAAAAAAGCTGCTAACAACAACTGCCAATATTTGAAATATAAAAGAACCCAGGATAACCCCCAAAAGAAAAGATACAAATCCTAATAAAATATTTTCATAAAGGAATAGCCTGGATATTTTCTTGTTTTCCATACCAAGCAACAAATAGTTAGCAAATTCTTTACTTCGTTTTTCCAGCATAAACCTGGTCATATAGTTAATCAACCAGCCCATAATAAGAACAACAATAATTGAAAATACAATAAGTAAATTGAGAAACTCTGCCATATTGCTATTCAGTCCACGAATCATATCAGAAAACATCATGGAGTTAAAGGCAAACATTAGGGAAACAACAATTGTGACAGTAATCATATAAATATAATAATCCTTAAAGGATCTTTTTACATTACGATATGCCAGCTTAGTTAGCATGATTAGAGTGACCTCCTAACAAAGATAACACATCTAAAATTTCATTGTAAAACTGACGTCTGTCCTTCTTTCCACTATGTAATTCTTTGAAAATATTTCCATCCTTTAAAAACAAAATCCTACTACAGTAACTAGCAGAAAAAGCATCATGGGTAACCATTAGAATAGTTGCCTTTAGCTTTTCATTCATTATATTTAGAGTCTCTAATAAGATTTGTGAAGATTTTGAATCAAGAGCCCCCGTTGGTTCATCTGCCAATATTAATTTGGGGTTATTAATCAAAGCCCTTGCACAGGCACACCTTTGTTTCTGCCCTCCAGAAACTTGATATGGAAATTTACTTAAGATCTGAGATATACCCAGGTCAGAAGCAATCTTTTTCACTCTCTGTGATACTTCTCCTGGATTCACATTATTAATAGTAAGGGCTAATGAAATGTTTTCTTCAATAGTAAGAGTATCTAGCAAGTTAAAATCTTGAAACACAAAGCCCAGATTTTCTCTTCTAAAGCTAGCAAGCTTTTTATCTTTCAGCTCGGTAATATCGGTATACTCATAATAAATATGTCCAGCATTTACATTGTCAATAGTTGATATGACATTTAATAAAGTAGTCTTACCAGAACCAGAGGGTCCCATGATACCTAGAAATTCTCCTTCTTCTACACTAAAACTAAAATTTTCTAGAACCTTTGTGATATTACCTTCTTTTCCATAATACTTATCAATATTAGTAATTTTAAGAATACTACTCATCTTATTTCATTCCTTTGCTGTATATAGTATAAGTTATATAAATATTAAAAAATCTTCAAATTAATAAAAGACAGTTTTTTTAAGTTTTTTGAATATGTTCTTCTACTACTTGATTAAATTCTATAGGCTTATCTATGTTTGCTACATGACCGGCATCATCTAAAATAGTTAAAGAAAAACAGGGATTTTTTTCAATAGTTTTTGAGGCAGCTTCTAAATATTTAGCTATTTCTTTGTCCCACTCCCCATTAATTATTAAAGCAGGTATATTAATATTTTTCATTACAGATAGATAAGAATAATTGCCTAGCTGGCTTCGGAAACGCCAGGCAGTATCTTTATCCCCGGCCATAAATAAACTAAGTAGTTGTTTTCGGGTATGCTCGTGTTTTGTAATGGCATTGCTCATAAATTTCATATAAGCTTTCCTCATTATTTTCCCCATTATTTTATCCATAGCTACTACTAATTTAATTTGCCAGTCCCTTAATCTAATTTCTGGTGCAGTTCCATATGTGGTAATTGTCATAAACCATTCTGGCTTTTCAGCTATTAATTGATATCCAAGCATTCCTCCTGCAGAATTACCTACATAATGAAACCTATCAATACCTAAATACTCTAGTAATTCTTTAAAATCATTTGCATGTTTCTTCATGGAAAAAGCCTCTAACGTTTCTTCTCTAGGACGTTGAGAATTACCATGTCCCCTTAATGACAATGATAGGACACGATACTTATTAGAAAAGTACTCATGTTGACTTAGAAACTGTCTCAAATTCAAACCTGCTCCGTGTACAAAAACAATAGTTTCCTCATTATCTTCCCCTGTTAAAAGATATTCTAACTTTACTTCTTTTCCTTGGAACTTTTTAATTTTTTCTTCCAATTCGCTCCCCCCCTCATCCATTATAAATCCATCATTTCACTGTTTCCAGCCAATAACCACAAATTCCTCCAACGATAATACCAGCAGCATGGGCTGCTGCTCCTATAGATATTGAAGGATTCAAAATAAATATGATTATATTTATAACAAACAAAAGCACTACAAATAATTTTGCTGTTAGTCCAAAAAGTGATGTAAGTACTTTTGATTCTCCATCATAAAATTTATAATTAGGACGCATCATAGCAAATGCACTGGCTATGCCCCAGGTAGCTGCAGAAGCTCCCACAACAGGCCCTGTCCATTGAATTATTGGTGCAAAAAAAGGAAATGTTAGACTTCCCACAAATCCCGTTAATAAATAGACCATTATTACTGTTTTTCCATTTGTAATTTTTTCTAGCTTATTTCCAAATATCAAAAATAAACCCATATTTGCGATAATATGAATAAAGATTTCATGAGAAAAAAATACTGTTATAAGTGTCCAGGGTCTTGCTAATATCAAATCCATTCTTGGGTTTAGTAGTAAATACTGACTAAATTCAGGGAATAATCTTAGCATGATAAAAAATACTACATTGATTAAAAATATTGTTAAAGTTCCAGATCCAAAGGTAAGACTTTTTTTAGCCATTATCGTATTAGTTACTTTCATTATCGTACCTCCATTTTTTATTAGTTCTATTTTTATCTACTTTAAAAATCCTGTTGTTTTTTCTTATAATTCATCCCCCCTCTCATCCATTATAGATCCATTGTTTAACTTAAGCAAGCACATAATTCTTTAGAAAAAATTGCCTTCACCTTTCCTAGCCATTAAAGAAATATCTCCTGGAGCAAAATCCAGGAGACAGATATAGTCAATTCACTTAACACTGGCTTTATGTATTTATAATTCGTTTTTCAATCTTGCCAACAATTCTTCAAAGCGTTTAATATGACTGTCTTGTATCTTTTTAAATATTTTTCTAGCCTCTTTTTCATCATATAGATGGGATGTCTTATTTCGATCTACCATCAGATCTATCCATGCTTCACCATCAATTATTAATCCTTCTTGAAAGGCTGTCCTTATTGTTGCCCGGGGACTTTTAACATCCTGAAAGCCCTGATATTCAAGATAATATTTCATTAGTTTCCATGATAGCTCAAAAGTAAATTCAAACCTTTGTATAGTTCCATCAATTACTATATCTGTTTGATCTTGAATTGCTAAAGCCTCATCTAGACGCTGATAAGCATTTTTAAAGTCTAAATACTTCTCTTTTAACCTGTCTTTTTCTATCATATATTAAAACACCTTCCTTTTTAATATTATTAGATAGTTTCTCTTTTTCAATTTCATCAATATTAACAATATCAATGCTAATAATTGTATTCAGATTATCTAAAGCATCCTGTAAAAGATTTACTTCTTTTGAAGTAATATTCTCTCCACTAAGAGCTAAATCTAGATCCGAACCCTTTGAAAAATCTCCCCTGGCTCTAGAACCAAAAACATATACTTGTTCTATTGAAGGAAATTTTTCAATAGTGCCGACTATTTTTCTAAATATATCTTCTGATATTCCGAATTTATTCATCTTATCAACTCATTATAATTTTTTTCTTTCATGTATATTATAGCACATGTAATATATTACCACAATGGATATAGAAATCCTTAAATTATCATCATAACAGTATTTTATTATCATAATTCAAATGATAGACAATATCTTACCCTTTAAAACTTTTTATACATTTACCACATTAACAGGATTTCCCTCTAAAAAAGACTTCAAATTTTCTACAGCCAAATCCATTAACCTACTCCTTGCTTCTTTTGTTGCCCATGCTATATGTGGAGTTATGATACAATTATTGGCCTGCAAAAGGGGATTATCTTTAGAAGCAGGTTCAAGGGCCAAGACATCAAGCCCGGCACCGGCAATAATTCCATTGTTCAATGCATCAGCAAGATCCTGTTCTACCACCAGAGAACCTCTGGATGTATTTATAAGAAAAGCGGTTTTTTTCATCTTATTTAATTTATTTTTGTTTATTATTCCTTTTGTTTCAGGAAACAATGGACAATGAAGGCTTACAACATCAGCCTGGCTTAATAATTCATCAAGCCCTGCCCACTTAAAGTTGTTTCTATGTGATTGATTGCTCTGATAGCTGTCAAAGGCTATTAATTTCATTCCAAATGCTTCAGCTATATTTGCAGTTTGCTCACCGATACGTCCAAAACCTATTATTCCCATCGTTTTTCCAGAAAGTTCAACAAGAGGGTTCTTCCAGAAGCAAAAATCTGCACATTCAGACCATTCATCATTTTTCACCGCATCACTATGTTTCTGTACATGGTGACACAGTTCCAACAAAAGTGCAAATACAAATTGAGCCACCGAAGCTGTACCATAAGTCGGGATATTGCATACGGGAATATTCTTTTCTTTTGCTGCTTCGATATCAACTACATTATAACCTGTTGCCAATACACCTATGTACTTAAGATCCGGTAGTACCTCAATAGTCTCCCGGCTAATAGGTGTTTTATTTATAATTATAACCCGGGCTCCTTTTGCCCTCTCTAGAATCTTTTCTACAGGAGTCCTATCATATAACGCAACATCACCCAAAGCTTTAAACCCCTCCCAGCTAAGATCTCCGGGATTTAAAGTGTAACCGTCTAAAATAGCAATTTTCATATCTTCACTACCTTTCAGCTTATATTTTTTCTTTCTTCAAAGCCTCTACTAAATCCTCTACATCAATTTCTAAACGCTCCATAGTTTTTGCAATTTCTGGAACAGTTTGTTGGTAAAATGCTTCCCGTCGTTTTTTTAAAATAATTTTTATAGCATCTTTACTGACAAAAAACCCAAGACCCCTTTGCTTAACAAGAATCCCTTCATCTTTCAAAAGGTTATATGCTCGCATAACTGTATTAATATTAACCTCTATTTCCACTGCACTATCTCGTAGAGATGTAAGCTAATAAAAACATTAATTGATATAAAAGTCTTCTTCCTTACTTTCGCTGATCCTTGAAAATTCTTATCTTTAGAATAAGTATAAAATCCTTTCCAATTAATAATACTTAGAAAAAATCCTGCTGCTAATCCGTAAGGTAAAGAAGTAAAAAAGATTCCCAATACATCAACATTAATTAAATAACGTACAAAATATAACCCAAGTATTCCTCCGGTAAGAATCAAAATTCCGGGTAGCCATGTGCTCCTTAAATATAAGCAAAACATCTTTTCTCTTTTTTAATAGGCCATAAAAGAATCAATTCCATGACATTTCGAGTAAAAAGCTTATCTCTGATAGAAGAACCAATCCAATTTAAAACTAAAAGAAAAACAGTATAAAAAACAGCAGTATACGATGCGTTTCCAAAAACAAACCAACTTTCACTCATATCAAAACTAATTAATGCAAGGAATGCTCCAACAAAAGGTAGAATAAGAAGTCGCCAGTGATGCGATCCAGTCTCTAAAAAAGTTATTTTAAATACTTTCCTTATAATCATTTGATATCTCCTTTCCCTTTCTACATAATCCGGTAAATAAAAGCTCTAAAGGTATATCCTCCGGACTGTCAGAATCCTCCTTTAGAAGAGCAGTCCACCCTGATGCCTTTCTTTGATATGCCAGAGATTCAGCTGGAATCTGTTCTTTAGTAAGGCTGTGGACAAGGGTGAATTCTTTATGCAGATCCTCTACTCTAGCATTAAGACGTAGATGTCCTCCACGGTCAATTAATGTAATATGATCTAGAAGACCTTCTACTTCTCGAACATGATGTGTCGATAGTACTATTGTAGATTCTTTAGCTGCAGACTCAGCTAAAACCTTACGCAAAACAGCCTGAGCATTGATATCAAGACCTTTAGAAGGCTCATCAAGAAAAACCAGCTCTGTTTGACAGGAAAGTGCTATAGAAAGCCATGCTTTCCGAAGATCTCCTGCACTAAAAGTTGCAAAATCTTTGTCTTCATTAATTTCAAAGCTATTAGATAATTCATGAAAAAGATCTTTAGAAAAGTTAGGATACAAAGGACCACAGATACTTATATATTCCAGTGGGCTCATAGTTGGACAGGCAAGTTCTTCTCCAACATATGTAATCTTTTTATAGAAGCTTTCTTCACGCTTTTTTGGAGCATGACCCAATACAGAAACCTCTCCTTTGTTCTGAAACATAAGTCCTGTTAGTATTTTAAAAAGAGTAGTTTTACCAGCACCATTAGGCCCAAGAAAACCACAAATACTTCCTGAATTTAATTGCCAATTGAAGTTCTCATAAACGGATTGTTTTTTGTACTCGAAGCACAAATTTTCACAATGAATCATGAATATTCCTCCCTGTTATACTGTTATATTTTACTATGACAGTATAACAAAAGAATTTTTTTTGTCAATATCTTACTAAATATATTTTTATATTTTTTAGTAAGTCAAAATATAATAAAATACTCAATTCAGCTTACTTCACCATGAGTTAAAGCACCTCATCTCCACATTTGGCATATTATATTATAAAAGCAATGAGAGGAATGAAAATATGGATACATCAATGGATAATCCAGAATTCTCTAATATAAAAGGAAGTATAATAAACTTCATATCTACATTGAATAGGAGAGGTTTTATTGTTCAGAAAGGAGAATTAAGATATATAGATCTGTTAAAGCTGGCAAGCGAAGGTAAAGCTGACACAGCATTTGGGAATAATGTAGGAGCTCCCTATGCAACCTATCTTCTTCCCCCTGCACCAAATCAGGAACCATCGCCTGGACAGAGACCACCATATGGCTATGATTCTGACGGCCCATATAACTACTCATCAAATATTGATTATGTTATGCCTGGCTTGTACTACAAGCTGCGTCCTGACGAGGCAATTGTTTTAATTGGACAGACACCACCACCGGCAGTTTATTTTAGTTTTAGATCTTATCTGTCGTTTGTTGAAAATAAACCGGAGAAAGACTACAGTAATGCTATTACAACTGGCAATCACTCTATCGGTTTTTATCATTTTATCGGTGCCAGCATGGGGGATCAAATAAGTAACAACTTTATCTGGACTGATAATACCCCCTATGGTACCCCTGGTAATCCTTTTGAGACTTCTACAATTATCATTACTACTGCTGATAAAAACATTAATAAGCAAATGCGTGATGCTCTAGTTAAATCCGGCTTTAACCCAGGTGTTTTGAATAATGACAACATTCCTATAAACCTTGTTAATATGGGACTAGAAAGGGGCAAAGATCACTTTTCCTTTGTCATGAGGGCTGCAATTTTTAAAAAACCTGATATTGGTTGGGACTATATTTATAATATTGAAAAATATTTTACGGTGTTACGCATTACCCCTGCAAAGCCTTATCTTTCTGTAAGCCCCTGGCATATACCAGCGCTTAAAGGAAGGGAAACATGTATTACTGAATTCCAGGTTGTTCCTAATGCAAGGGATATGCTGGATTATCTAAGAAATCAAATTATTAGTAAATACAGAAATCCTGAATATGATATTGTGGATTTGGATTTTAATCTAGCCATACCTGATGCCTATCAGGGAATATTACAGGATGTTAATCTTTGGATTGATAACAGAGATACAGTCTATGTTAAAACGGAAAATTTCAAATTAGCTACCGATGATGATTTTTTGATTATATATGGTGTCAACAATACTCAAACGGGATTTGCAAGATATATTAATGTTAGTTTCTACGGTAACGAGCTTTGGAATGGCGTTGCAGGAACCGCGTTTACAAGCGAGTTGCAATATCCCGCCGATGAATTTCTTCCTAAATGGTATAAAAATAAAAATTACTATTATGTAATCAAAATGGCAAGAAATTTCACAGAAGGCAATGAAATTATTATACCTTATAGTACTGGCAACCCTCAAGGATCAGCATATGGAGTTGACAACAATCAAGATGCTTTTATAGTCATTCGAAGTTATGTCAATCAAACAACTAAAGTTGCTTCAGCCCCTTTTGATATTATCTGGGGTCATGCAATTTTATTTTCAAAAAATAAAAAGGGTAATCATGGTAAAAAGAAATAATGTTAAAAAAAGTGACAGTTAATTTATAAGACAGCAATAGAACTCTAGTGCTGTCTTTACTTCTGGTAACTTTATGCAGAAATCATTCTTCTTTCATTTTAATCTAATACAGATAGCCATAGTTTTTCAGACTCTATTACATGTTCAGATACCAATTCTATGAATGGCTTATAATTCATAGTTGTATGTGCCTGATCAAGGGCATCATAATATCTTGCCCGCTCCTCATTCTTTATTATGATGGGAGGATATCCATTTTTCATTAACTCAAAATTGAGAAGCAACCTGGAAGTCCTTCCATTCCCATCAATGAATGGATGAATCTTCACAAACTCTCCATGGATCAGTGTTGCCCTAACAACGGGATGAAATTCTTTCCATTCGTTCTGATATTCCACCATAAGCTTTTGCATTAAATCCCCAATCTCATAATGCTTCGGTGGAATGTGTTTTGCACCGCTAATTACAACATTTTCGCTTCGATATTTACCGGCACTTGTATTATCTATTTCTTTTAGTATCAATGCATGGATATTCTTGATATTCCATTCAGAAAGTGGTTCCTTATTAGCAATTAAATCTTCAACAAAAAGAATAGCTTCACGATGGTTAATTGCTTCTAGATGTTCCACCATGCTTTTCCCGCCAATGGTAATTCCTTCAAGAACAACTTTGGTCTCTGACAGTGTTAAAGTATTTCCCTCTATGGCATTACTATTATATGTCCATTCAACAATGATTTTCTCCTGCAGCGAATTGGCAAGACCTTTGGAAAAAGGTCTGTGCTCGTCGATAGTTTCCTTAAGTGAATCTATATAACTGAATTCAAACTCCAATCCAATATAGTTCTTCTTACTTGTTTCCCTTGCGTCCGCAGGTTTAGCTGCATCGGTAGGTATAGACCAATTTCGCCCAATTTTTATAGCACCTTCGATACGCCCCTCACTACATAGCACCCTAACTCGACGAGCACTTATTTTCCATTTTTCGCTTGCTTCTTTAGAACTCATATATTTCATAAAAAATCACCTCATTAACATATTATACCGTTATCGGAATAATGTCAAGTTTATTCTGATAACAGTATAACTAAATTCATATTCACTGCACATTATACCATGAACATGCGTTAACTTTCGTGGAATTATTATACAAACTTTTTATTTTTAACTTGAAAAAATTTAAAATATTTATACATCGCTGCCCATAATCATAATTAATTATGAACTTTATTTAAGTAGTCAATCATAGGTTTTATGTATTCACTGTTTGAATGGTCATACGACTCAGTAATAGCCTTACTGGTTCCCTCTTCTATTTCTGATTTATTATTTTTCATATTAAGTATCCAGCTATATGTTTTCATAATAGCCTTATCGCTAAATCCCATTTTTTCGAAATTTAATCCACTTTGAAAATAAAAGAATTTAATTTTCTTTAGCTCATCTTCAGAAAAATTATCCCTTTGTATCTGTGAAAAAACATCCTCACTATAAGGTGTTCCCCCAGTAGCAAAAACTATAATCTTTTTATTGGACAAATTTAAGACTTTCTTCTTAAATCCTTTTAATCCATTTATCCGACTAGCATGCATACCAGCACCATAAATAATAATATCATAATTATTAATATCCCCATTAGTAATCTGATCAAAAGACATTGTATTACAGCTAATCTTTTCATTAATCCACTCTACATATTTTTTTGTAAATCCAGTCTTTGAATTATAAACTAACAGTATTGATTCCATATTACCATTCTCCTTTCTATGTTGCCTCATTCATTAACAATCCATATAATAGTTTCAGATTTGATAATATTTTAGCTTTCATTTCTTTACTGCTATTTGTAAAACTACGATTATTAATCCAATTACACAATTCCCCGTGAAGATAATTATGTAATATAGCAACAATTACTACTGCTTTCTCCTCAGTAAGTTTATTGCCACTAACTTTAATAAGGGCATCCGACAACTCTTTACCAGGCTTAAATAATATTTGTTTTACTTCATTAGATGGCTCACCATCTACTTCTTCTAACCAAATCAATCTATACCAGGCAGGATGATTCATTGAAAAATCTATTATGCTTGAGAATATCATGAGCATTTTTTCATCATCTTCTGCTTTTGAATCTACACTCGATTCTACATAAGCCATCAACTTAAGTAATACTTGACTCAATGACTCCCAGATTATTTCATTGAAACTATCAAAATAATTATATAAATTAGTATGGGCACATCCTATTTCTCTAGCAATTCCCCTTAGATTTACATTCTTGATGCCTCCATTTTCTTCAATTAAAGCCAAAGTTGTCTCTTTTATCAATTCTCTATTAATTTCTTTTTTCTCTTTTTTCATATTTTCACCTCTTTAATTACCATTGGTAATTACCACTGGTAATAGAATAGCACAATGATCTGCTGTTGTCAAGATATAATAAAAACATTAAAAAATCTCCTGAACTTAATCCAAGAGAGACTTTATTTTTAAAGTATTCTTTTTTCTATATTCCCATTTCTAAAGCTAAATGCCTGAATAATTAAATACTTTCTAGCTCCACTTCCTCAACACCTAAAAAACAGGTCCAGTCCATTGAATTATTGCTGCAAAAAAAAGGAAATGTTAGACTTTCCACAAATCAGCTATGAAATAAACTCTTTATTTAAAGATAAGTATGGACGATCAAAACGTTTTTCATAAGCATCATTTGCTTTAAGGTGTTGATCCCAGTATGAGTTATAAATCTCTTCCCAATTAATTTAAAGAGAATTTCTATACCCTTTCCAAATTTAATTGGCCTGGCCAGTTTACTAATATCTCCTGAGTCATATTTTCCTTCACTAAGCAAAGTAACAATAGTCTCAACCATTGGTTCTATTATTTTATCCTGGAACTTTTCAGATCTTATCTGCATACTTTCCACGCCGCCTTTAATAGCTGTACCAATATAAGTTCGTTCTAAGCGGATAGACAATTGTTCAAAGTATGCTTCAAGATAGTGAGATTGACTACTTTCAGGAAATCCCGATTGTACAAAAAAACTGATACTTCCTCTTATACTCGCGTTAGAAGATTGTAGTCTTTCCATAAATTCCATCACATGAGAAGGCATAGCATGAACATATAATGGCATGAAGAACATTACATCTTTATCACCACTAGAACCCTCTATCCAACCCTGCCATTTATCTCTTTCCTTCAAATCACGAATCTCTACACTATTACCAAGGACTTCATCAGCTTTTTTCAATATTAGAGCAGAATTACTAGCACTTCTTCGGGGAGAACCATTATAAATAACTAGTTTTTCTATAGGATCTGTTGAAGAAAAAGCTACAGACTGATTTTTAGCCTCTCTAGATTTCAGTGGAAATATTTTTAGACTATTATCTTTTCTAATACGGTATGCTTTGGATTTATAATGGTAGGCAACACGATATAAATAATCCTCAATAACTCGTTCTTCTTGATTTCTTAATCCATTATTATCAAAATAAAATACCATATCAGGATAGCTTTCATATCTGGCAAGATGATGACATTCACAGTTTATCATTTCAATATAAGGATGATAATGAGGGATTGTCCTATCAAAAAATGCTTTTGCTTGGTGATTGATGAATCCCTGGGCTGTATCCATTAGCAAAATGACAGTATCACTGTTCACATAATAAGAATAGAATTCAGCCAGCTGATCCTTCATTATACATCTACCAGGTGTCTTAAGCCAACAGCTCCAACAGCCAATACATGCATTTATAGATTCTTCTAATCTTAGAACTTTCAAAGATTGATTGTAAAGCTTATTTTCCTTTATATTTTATATTCTCTTTGAAGAATTGACATAATTATACCATCCTCTAATTTTCCCTTTATTAAATCCCTTTCTCTAACTACTCCTTCATGAATGAAGTTAAGCTTTTCCAATACTTTGATAGATGCATTATTACCAGGTGTTATAGTTGCTTCAATTCTATTTAGATTCATACTATTAAATCCAAAACTAAGAACTGCTTTCAAAGCTTCTGTTGCATATCCTTTATTCCAATGTTTTTGAGCAATATCATAACCTATTTCACATCGTCTTGCCCCTTCATTAAAGTCACCCAGACAACATGTTCCGATCAGTTTATCTGTTTCCTTTAATACAATCCCCCAGGTGATTTCTTCCTTTTCCAGCAATTCTTCCGTATACCTTTCTATAAACTTCACTACTTCCTCTTTTGACTTTACTGGATAAAAATAATCAAACTTTGCAACTTCAGCATCACTTAACATTTCATATAACTGCTCTAAATCTTTATCCACTACTTGTCTTAGAATTAATCTTTCTGTTTCTAATTTTGGAAATGGCTCAAAACATCTATTTATCATAAATTTACACACTCCTATTGTTAATTATGCAATCAATTTTGTATTAATTTTGTTTCTCTAACAACACCACTGTCTCCACATGATACGTATGTGGAAACATATCTACAGGCTGTACTTTCTTAACATCATATATATCCTTTAACTTAGCTAAATCTCGGGCTAGTGTAGCAGGATTACAGGAAACATAAATTATTCTATCAGGCAATGCATTTAATACCGCCTCTACAACAGAATCATCCAGTCCCTTCCTGGGAGGGTCAAAAACAATAAGATCTGGCAAGTTTCCCTGGCTTAAGTAATCAGCCAGCTTGTCTTCAACTCTGGCAGTAACAAACTCACAATTATCAATACCATTAAGCCTGGCATTCTGATTGGCATCTTTAATTGCTTCTTCTACCACCTCTATCCCTATTACTTTTTTAGCATCCCGGGCAAGATATAAAGAAATACTACCAATACCGCAATAAGCATCTAGTACAGTCTCTTCTCCTGACAGATCTGCATATTCCAGTACCTTATCATACAATTTAGCGGCCTGTATGGTATTTACCTGAAAAAAAGATCGAGATGAGATAGCGTATTTTGTTGGACCAATATAATCAAGATAATAATCCTGTCCTGCCAGTAATTTTGTTTCATTGCCCATTATCACATTGGTATTTTTCATATTTATATTCTGCAATACACCTATTAACTCCGGAATCTCTGCCATTATCCTCTGACTAATTTCTTCGCCAAAAGAAAATTTCTTACCATTACTTACAATAATAAGTAAAGCCTGATTTGTACAAACTCCAACTCGAACTAATAAATGCCTTAAAAATCCTCGATGTTTCTTTTCATTATATACACTTATCTCATATTCGTTTAATATATCAATAGTTTTGTTAACAATTCGATTAATCAAGGGATGCTGTATTTGACAATCATCATGAGCTACCAATTGGTGTGTCCCCTGTTTATAAAATCCACTAACTATTTTACCTTCTTCATTTATGCTAAGAGGAAACTGGGCTTTGTTACGATAGGCAAATTCATAATCTGCTCCTATTACACTTTCTACCTCTATGTTCTCCAGTCCTCCTATTCTTTCCAGGAGATCTTTTACCATCTTTTCCTTATGTAATAACTGTTCCTTATAATTAATATGCTGTATATGACAACCACCACATTCTATAAACACAGGACACTCGGGATTAACTCTACTGTCAACAGTGTCAATTACTTTAATTAATTTACCTCTTGCATAATTCTTTTTTTTCTCACTTATCTTTGTTAATACCTTTTCACCTGGTATTCCTCCAGCTACAAAAACAGCTAGCCCTTGATAACGTCCGACACAGTCTCCACCATTCGCAATATCATTTAATTCAAGTTCTATAAGATCGCCTTTTTTTAACACAATAATTTATCACACCTTAATTATGTTTATAAATATTAACTTTAATTTCCCATTATTATTATACACTTTATACACTAAGATATAAAGTAAGTTTTTAGTTTCAAGAAAGGTTTTAGTAATCTTTTTCATAATGCTTATTTTTTTAAAATATTGAAATATTATCTAAAATATATTATAATATTACTTATAGAATTAAATTTTGTATGGGAGGGACTTAATATGAAAGGACTAATTATGAAATTTAAAGGTTTAACTCTTTTAGTTTTAATTTCTATTATTTTTATAAGTTTAATAGGTTGTAGTACAGGTCCACGTCAGGATGGTTCAGCAGAATATCCTTATTTACTAAACGACGGACGGGATCTAGAAAGTATTGGTCACGGAAGATTTGATATGAATAGCCACTATCGAATTACAAATCATATTCATTTATCAGATAATTGGACACCTGTAGGAAGTGAAGATAATCCTTTTAATGGTGTTATTGAAGGGAATGGTTATAGTATACGTGGTGATGTACATAGTAATGAATCATATGTTGGGTTATTTGCTTATATTGGTAAGAACGGTATAATAAGAGATATAAAATTTGACGGTAATGTATTTGCTGATAAAGGTGAGTATATAGGTGCAATCGCTGGAATTAATGAAGGTTTAATTGAAAAAATCACATTCCACGGAGTTATAAATAGCAGCGCAGACTTTGTAGGTTCTATTGCAGGCTATAACAAAGGAGATATTATCGACGTCTCACACCAAGGAGATGTTTACGGTAATAATTATCTTGGTGGAATAGTTGGCAAAAATGATGGATTATTAAGTATAGGCTTCCATCAAGGCAATGTAGGAACAGATATAGATGGCAATACTGTAGTCGGTGGAGTAGCTGCTATAAATACAGGTATAATAGAAAAAATCTCAGCAGGTGGAGAAGCTTACAGCAATTATTCTCTTGAATCTCTTAATGATGGTGAGTTTGGTGGAATTGGTGGACTTGTAGGATTTAATGACGGTGGTACAATAAGCGAATCTTTTTCAATAAAAACAGTATACGGTATTGATAATGTAGGTGGACTAATTGGATATAGTATAAATGGCCTATTAATTAATTCATATCGGTTAGAGACTTTAGATCTTAAAAATAATTATAGTAATAATGTTGGATTAGCTATTGGATATGCTGACGGTACTGTTATTGAGAATGTTTATGTAACAGGACATATTAATCATATAGATAATGCAAATAATATCGGAAATTTCATTGGAAATGCAAACAATATTATTGTTGAAAATGCTTATATCATTGCAAAAAGTGGTATGCTAACTAATACTTTTGGAACTTCAGACACGAATTACCTCATTGGTGAAATTACAAATGAAGCTGCTAGTAACCCAGACGAATATGAAGGATTTGATTTTTATAAAACCTGGGCTATGGAAAAATATTCCGGAGATTGGCAAACTCATTGGCCTTATCCTAAATTAATATCTCAGGAGTCAAAATGGTTAACACACAGTAACTGGCGTGGAAGTTGGGTCCAATAGAGATTAATCAAAAAACTGTATATGAAAACATTAACCGGGCTAAAAGCCCGGATTTTTTTACCCTAGTATTTTTGACAGAACAATTCTAAAATGATAAAATTACTTGAATTAGAAAAGAAATTAAGTTAAAACTAATAAATACATACATAGAAAGGACTTTTAAATGGACATTTATGTACTAGTTAATCAAATATTAGTCTTGTTTTTAATTATTTTGTTAGGATTTATACTAAGAAAAAGAGATATTTTCACTGAAGATATGACTGTGGGACTTTCTAGAATCTTAATAGAAATTATTATCCCTGCCTTAATCATCGATGCAATGTTAAGTATAACATTAAGTGCTGAAATTATAAGAAATTTAATTTTAATGACTATTATGTCTTTCCTGGCCTATTTTTTTGTCCTATTATTTGCCTCTGTAATTAGCATAAAAGTAAAGACAAGCAAAGCTAAAAAAGACATTTTTAAATTTCTATTAATCTTCGGGAATGTTGGTTATATGGGAATACCTGTTATCAGCTCAGTTTTTTCACCTGAAGCTGTAGTTTATATCATTATTAATAATATAATTTTCAATGTCTATATCTGGACATATGGTGTGCAATTATTAACACGAGATCATAATAAGGAAAGTAAAATTGAATGGAAAAAGTTAATTAATAATGGTACTATTGCTTTAATAATTGGCTTCTTTTTGTTAATTACTCAAATAAATATTGGTCCTTTAAGAGGATCTATTGAAATTGTAGCTGATATGACTTTTCCTCTCTCTATGTTAATTATAGGTAGCTCCTTAAGCAATGTTAAGATTATTAATGTCATTAAAGACAAATATATATATTATGTAATCTTTTTAAAGTTAATATTTATACCATTACTAGCACTCTTTGTTTTAAAAAACACAGCTTTACCTACTATATTAGTAGATACTTTGGTTATTTTATTAGCAATGCCGTCAGGAGCAAACACAGTAATTTTTGCAGAAAAATATAAAAGTGACTATAAGTTTGCTTCAGAAGGAGTATTTATTACAACACTTCTTTCTTTGTTTACAATACCTTTATTTATTACTTTAATTACTTTGTTTTAGACCCTAAATTAAAAGAATAGAGTCTTTTCTTTTCAGGATTATTTACAGGGCTCCAAATTTCTATTGTGTCCGAAAGAGATGTAGCTCTGTATTTATCTCCTTCCATAAAGAAACAAAGACTTTCAAAGTCAAGATTATTTATTGGTCTTTTTGCAAATATATTGCTCAATATCGTAATGTGATACTTCCACTTATGAAAATTTTCTACTGTCGAAATACCTTCTTCTATTAATCTTCCATGAAGTTCTTTACCTAAGAGCCTTAAAGATTCGTTTTCCTTAATCTCTAGAACAAGAAATCTACCATCAAGCTGTCTATAACATGAAAAACCATCTAATTCAATTTTTATCTTAGTAAACTTTTCTGACAAATCATTTAATATAGTTACAGCTCTATTAAGCTTTTCTTTATGAATACGATTTAAAGTTATATGTAATTCCGGGTATAAGTCTCCTTCATAAAGATTATAGTGTTCGGCAATCTCTTTCTGCATTGTCTCACATTTATCCCGGACTTCTCCTTTAAGCATTAAGACTATAAAAAGCTCATTATTGAATGATGCCTTTTGATTCATAAAAATCACCATACCCTATTTCCATTTTATTTATATTGATAGCTTATTTAAAACTTTCTCTTTTTATTAATATTAATTATAACATACTAAAAAATATCCTTCAAAAGCTATACTGAAGCTATGCAGAACTATAAACTTGGCTTGACAATATAAGTCGCATTAAGATATGATTATCATTGATATACTTATAAATATAGGAAATCAAGATTCCAAATTCTTTACAATTGAGGTGCCAATAAATGAAAGCAAAAAACAACTCAGAAAAACTTGGAACAGAAGCAATTATCCCTTTATTAATGAAACTATCTATTCCAGCTATTGTAGCTATGGCCATACAAGCTTTATATAATGTAGTAGATAGTATTTATATTGGAAGGTATAGTACTGATGCTCTTTCTGCTCTTTCATTAGTATTCCCTATCCAGATAGTATTAATCGCAATTGCTGTAGGAACAGGTATTGGAACCAGTTCCTATATCTCACGACAGCTAGGGCGGAAAAATAGAGAAAATGCAGCAAATGCAGCAGAACATGTTTTAATTTTAACTCTAATTTATGGTTTAGTTGTTGGTGTCGCAGGGTATTTTATTTCTGATAAACTATTATCAATTTTAACTAATGACCCTGTTTTAATAGAATTAGGAACAGAATATGTACGTATTATACTTATAGGATCACTAGCACTATTTCTACCTATGATTGGAAAAAACATATTATTAGGACAAGGAAACACTGTTTTGCCTATGATAACTATGTTAATTGGTGCTTTTATTAATATAGCTTTAGACCCATTTTTAATTTTTGGTATAGGGCCTTTTCCTGAAATGGGAGTAAGGGGTGCTGCTATTGCCACAGTATTTGCGCAAACATTAAGTGGAATATTTCTACTGATAATATTATTTAGTAAAAAAAATGAAGTACAAATAAATTTTAAAAACTTCAAACTAGATTATAGCGTAGTTAAGCAAATATATGTGGTAGGACTTCCTGCTATGGCAATGCAAGTTCTGGGAAGTGTAACGATAACAGGACTAAACTGGGTACTTGGTTCATATTCTGCAACAGCTGTCGCTGCTGGCGGAATATATTTCAGACTACAATCTTTTGTATTCATGCCAGTCTTTGGTTTAAATCAAGGTTATATGCCCATTATGGGATACAATTTTGGCCATAACAAAGCTAAAAGAATGAAAGAGATCTTTAAGTCTACAACTATGGTAGCATTATGTTTTACTACTGCTGGATTTTTATTATTTCAATTTTTCCCCGAACAATTAGCAGTGCTTTTTACCAATGATCAAGAATTGATTGAAATAACTGTTATTGCACTTAGAAGAATCAGTCTGGCTTTCCCAATTATTGGACCAGCTATCATCATTGCTACAACATTTCAAGCTATTGGTAAAGGAATGCCCAGTTTGATTTTGTCTACAGCTAGACAATTTCTTGTATTAATGCCTGCAGTCTTTTATCTGAGTCATCATTTCGGTTTAGATATACTCTGGTTTGCTTTCCCATTATCAGAAGCCTTCAGCTTTGTTCTAGGAGCAATCTGGTTGTATTTTGTATTGCAAAAGGTCTTTGTGAAAATGGAGAAAAAAGAAGAAAAGAAAAAGTTAAAAGTAAAACATTCTCCTGTTAAATAATTGACAGGAGAATGTTATTTTATAAAAACTTCTTTACAATATTTATTAACCCAATAAACTTTCGCTTCCCATTTTAAAGAACATGTCGCAAGTTATCATACCTATTACTTTTTATAATTTATTACCTCGTCTATTATTTCTTGTTCCCTAACTCCAATATGATATTTTTCTATTAAATCAATACATCTTTGTGCATAACTACTAGCAATAAATTTGTCTTCGCTATCATTATATGCCCTTGCTAAATATCTATATATATGCACCTCATCTGCTTCAAAAAGATATGGCAGAGTTAAAGCCTTTTCTAAAACTAAGATAGCATCCTCATATCTACCTTCTTCAATTAAAATCTTTCCTTTTCTAATATAAAGCTCGGGTAGTTTATCATACTTATTAATCTCATGATCTATCATTTCTAATAATTTTTCATTATCTTTACTTATTTCTATATCTACTAAACCTGAAATTTCATATATATTTGGGTCTTCAAAGTCATAAATCATCTCTTCTATTCCTTGATAATCATTAGCCCAGAACAAATTCATTATTTTGTCTCTTCTTTTAAGTAATCTCTGAATCTCTTCTGTACTACTTCCTTCTTTATAAGTATCTAAAAAGCCTTGATTTATCTCATATCTATAAAAAGAGCTCAATCCAGAATACCCTACACCTACTGCTAATAAAAATTGCTTATTATTATAATCAATTAATATCGACTGTATTGAACCTTCATTATTCACAGTATAATGACCCAAACCTAATACTAAATCTTCATACTCATAAAATTTCACACTAGCCAATAGGTTCAATAAATCATCTATATTATCTACTGGATTATTTTCCAGTTGATGATTTACAACATCATTTCTTCCCTGATTTCTAAAATTCCTAGCTGTTAAAACTCCCATATTATTATGTCGAAGGTCATCATCTATAAAAGAATTATTAACCACTAAGTAATCTTCTTCATTTAATTCATGTTTCTTAATGCCTGTAGTGGCAAGTTCATAGATAGCTCCATTATTCTCTTTACTGCTCGCAATAGTTATTGCCCAACCAACCTCAGATTTATAATTATTCAATAGCTTACCCACATCACTTATAACATTAGCTGATTCTAATATCTCTCTATTTTTAAAGCCAATCATTAAGTCCTCAGAAGTTTCTCTCTTAGCCATTGATATAGTATTTAATGATAAACTTAATCCTGAATCATTAAGTCCTGTTAATACCCCGCTATATCCTATAATACCTATGCATGTTACCTTGACTTTACCATCTAGATTATATTCTACTACCACAGGATACCTACCAAGAAAAGGTAAGAAATCAAAATTTCTTGCTAATACCACCTCACCGTCTATTCTTGTTAAAACAGATGTACAACCGAGAAATATCTCGGGAAAAGAAGAAAATAATAAGAGATCATTATAAGATAGACCAGAACCTTCAGCTATTCCTTTTATCTCATCTCTATAATCTTTAGGTATCCTCTCTTCCATTTTTTTTGCCTCTCTATTAAAATATAAATTACTAAAAGGTTTCAAATACCAGGGCATTGCACTTTTTAAAAAAGCTCTTGCCTCAGCATTTAATTCATTAAGTTCCTCTTTTAATAAGACACCATACTGTAATCCCATCTCGTAATAACTTCCTGATAATTTCAAATAAGGTATCCCTTCTGCATCCGTAAGCTCGCCTCCTTCAAATACCATCTTATTATCAATTACTACAACTTCATAAGTATTTACTTGATTTATTCCATAAATATTAAATGAAGTTGCTAAAATTATTATTACAATTAAAAATAATTTTTTCTTCATAAGTATCTCCTCACATTTCTTGAGTAAATTCAATTATTTATACACAACTATGTGTCCGGACTGCTTACCTGCAAAAGCTCCTATTGATAATATAAGTTCTAAAATTATCTAATTATATAAACAAAAAAAGAATAGGGTTAAAAGAAAATTTTGTTGGCTAACCCTGTCTAGAATCTATTCAAATTTTATATTTTTTACTATATACTGCTCTATTTTGATATTAGAATAGTTGCCATTAATATCGATTCTAGTATTTCCATTTCCAGCGACAGCAGCCAGAGACTGTCTTTGGCCATCTTCTTCAACAGCAAAATCAAGATTTGTATTAATACCACCATATCTAGTGCTTATATCAAGTTGATAGTCAGTTAATCTTCTATCAAGCTGTACATTAATCGGGGTATATCTGGCCCTAATTTCAAGTTCTTCTATATGGTCATTTAAGTCAAAGCTACCATAAGACAAATTAGCTTCTATTCTTCCCATGACTTCATCTACTGTTACCCTGGAATATCGTGAACGCAAATCTAGATTACCATCAATATTACGTATTTCTGTATTATTATAGGAGCTGTTTATTTCTGTATCTCCAGAGATATTGATAGCATTCAAATTGCCATAGCTAGCATTTAGTCTGGAATTACCCCTGATATTATCTACTTCAAAGCTACCATATGAATTTCGCAAATTTATATCTGAGATAATATCACTTACACATAAAACCCCATATCTGTTCGTTAAATTTAGGTTTAAATCTTCAGGAACATACAAAGTATAAGCTACTTGCCAGCCATTTACATCATTACTATTTTCAAAACCAGCCAGCTCAATTACTAATCTATTTCTGCTTTCTTCAGCAAGAACTTCAAGTCTTTCTATAAATTCGTTAGCAGCTCTTTCCGTACTGGCATATACAGTTATTTTATATGAAAGTAGTATATCGTCTCTTTTTTCTCCATAAATATTTATGGAACCCATTGGATTATCCATTATCAGTTCTTCAATATCCTTGTTAAGTTCAAGTAAGAATGGACCTACTTCCTTTTCTGCTGTCTCTCCAACAAAGCGAGGAACCCCATTATACATATTACGCATAGATTCAGTTTCCATTTGTCTAAAAAAACTTTCAAATACTCTATAGGAATTTATCCTAAAATCACTTACCATTATTAAAAATACTAACAAAATAAGAATTGTGACAATTATTTTTTTTGACATTTAAAGCCCCCCTAAACCTCTAATTGACTTTCCAGAATCCATGAAGCTAATAAAAACAAAGCAATTAGCATTATCAAAAGCCCTACAAATGGTCCACTTCCTATATATATTACAAATGTATTTAACAAACCATTATTATAGTTAAATGTTTCAATAGGAATATCAGGCAACCACCCAAGTAAAGGTGCTAATAAAGTAGCTCCTCTAAATATAAGATAATGACTTAGAATAAAAACAATTACAGTAATTAAACCCCTTAGTCTATTATAAAAAAGACTAATTATTTGAGAGAATTGAGCTAAAATATATATACCCAGTCCTATAAATAAATACCCTATAAATAGCTGAATTACACTTTTAATCAAAATATCTCGTATCTGTGAAATTTCAGGTATTAAAATTTCTGGGTTAATAAATCTATATTGTAAAATATAAGTTAAAAATAGTGAGACTACTGATACTACTATAAAAAATGACATCACTGACGCCAACTTGGCTAAACTAATCTGCCAGCCATATCTGGGAAGTGATAAGATAAAATAATTTGTATCATCTTTCCACTCCTGTTTAAAGCCGTTATAACCCATATACAAAACTATTAGGGGATAAAAAGCTATCGGCAAAAAGCTCAGACCAAACGACAATCCATAAATATCTATTCTAAAAAAGAGAAATATCTGCCAGGCCAATGTCAATAAAATAATTACAGACATTATAAAAAGATTATTAGCAAATTCCTTCTTGTATAAGCTCCACCATGCCCTCATTGAAATACCTCCTTAACTAAATCATGGATAGACATACCATGTTCAGCTCTTAAGTCATCTGCATTCCCTTGTAATAAAACATCACCAAACTCCAGGAAAACTACATAATCAAAAAACTTTTCTGCCTCAAGGACTTCATGTGTAGATAAAATAATTGTCTGCTCTTCAGCATTATACTCACTAATCAAGCCTTCAAGGATACGGGATCTTGACTTAGGGTCAATACCTGCTAAAGGTTCATCCATTACAATAAGAGGGACTTGTCTGGCCATTGTTAATGTAAGTTTTACTCTTCCTACCATACCTTTAGACAAACTCTTAATTTTCTGATCTGCTTTCAGATTCATAAATTCAAGTATCTCATATGCTTTTTCTTTATAAAAGGTTTTAAATTGACTTTCATATAAATTTATTACTGCCTTAATAGTCATACTCTTATAAAAATAATTTATTTCCGGCAAAAATGCAATATCCTCTTTCATACTTCTTCCAGGTTGTTCACCAAAAACCTTGATTTCACCTGCACTCGGCTGCACAAGACCTGCAATTGCTTTCAACATAGTGGATTTACCACTACCATTAGGACCTATTAAACCAGTTATACTTCCTGCTGGATAATTAATATCTATTCCCTTCAATGCTTCAACACCAGGATATTTTTTTACCAAACCTTTAATTTCTACTGCTATATTATTAGACATTTTTATACCTCCTGTTCTAAATTCTCTTTAGCTTCATTTTTTACACTCTGAAGTATCTCTTCTATACTGTAACCCAATGACTTCATTTCCTTAATAAATTTGGAAGCAGCATCCTTAGCCATCTCCCTTTTAATTTCAATAACCATACTTTCTTCCTCCTTAAGAAATGTACCTTTTCCCCTACGGGTTTCAACTAGCCCAATCAACTCCATTTCCCGATAAGCCCTTTGGATAGTGTTGGGATTCACCTCAATCTCTTTAGCCATATCCCGTTGTGAAGGCAATTTATCCCCTGGATTTAATTCTTTTCTTACAAGTTTCTTTTTTATTTGGTCAATTATCTGCTCATATATAGGTTTAGATGTGTCAAAGTTAACCTGCATTATCTTTCCTCCTTCCAAGGAAATCATAGTGTAAGTATAAATAATAGTGCACTATTTATCTAGTACACTATTATTGTAAAATGACTTTATGATTTTGTCAAGCACTTTTTTTAAAAAAATCCCAAACAGGGGACGGTTCTGCGTTTGGAATTCGCTGAACCGTCCCCTGTTTGCTTTTTTATTAGTTTTTTTCCACCAGATGTTTCCAGTAGCGTTTGGGCATGAATTGCTTCTGTACTCGTGGATTATTTCTATTTTTAATAGCAATATTCTCATAAAAATTCTGCCAGAGTTCCTGATAATAAGCTTCATCTTCTGTATAATTTAAAGCTAATGATTGATCATATTCTGTTAAAACCCACTCTTTTTTATTATATAGTATAGCAATATCTCTTTTCTTATCATGAATTAGCCATTGTTGGTCTGCTAACCTACCGGCAAAGTGAGGTGCCAATAATGTAATAATATTGTAATCAGGTTCAAATGGAGCATAAAAAAAGCCGTTTTCCATTTTCCTGAAGCGTAATAGTCCTAATAATAAATGTTTCTCTTTAGCAACTTTGTTGCTAAGTTTATAAACTTTATCAACAATATCATGATTTAAATAATTGTCAATTTTATTACCTATTTTGAAACCTAATCTTAGATATTGATATATATATTGCCCGCTTTTCTTCTCTTCTGATAAATAGCAATAGTAAATCTTTTTTAAGGAATCAAGGGATATCTTCTCTTTAATAGCCTTATATACCTTGTCTGATTTATCTAAATCTGTTTCCACATTAATTTTCTTATCAAATAGGCCTGTCTGATAATCTTCACAGTAAATAATATTAGTCAGATTTTCTCGGGCATAAAAAGCCTGATACACAGCTGTTAGCATACCGGGAAAACTACCATCATATAAATAGTAATTCATCACTCACTTCCTCCTGTTAATAAAGGAATATCATTCAGATAGGAATCTGCTTTCTCCTCAACATTAGACCAGGAATCATTATTTTGTTCAAATAAGGAAAGCTGCTTTGAACCAGCAATATCTGTGCTCAAACGATCTCTCAACAAATCATCACGTATTGGTATACCACCAAAATACTTGCCCTGACAGGTTATGAAATACCTGGCTCTTTTTAAAACAGTACCAAATTTCTTCAAATCGTAGTAGCTAATAGAACCAGTCCTTCTACTACGAATTATCCTTTGAGCAGACTTAACCCCAATCCCAGGAACCCGTAATAAAAGCTCATAATCAGCTGTATTTATTTCCACAGGAAACAATTCTAGATGATTTAAAGCCCAGTTTGCTTTGGGATCTAAAGCAATATCAAAATTGGGGTTCTCTCTATCTAATAGTTCATCAGCTTGAAACTTGTAAAATCGCAAAAGCCAATCTGCTTGATATAATCGATGTTCCCTAAGTAATGGAGGATTTTTAAAAGTTGGCAATAAGGGATTAGTACTTACAGGTATGTAAGCTGAATAATAAACACGTTTTAAATTAAACTTATTGTATAAACCCTCTGAAAGTTTTAAGATATGAAAATCAGGTTCAGGACTTGCTCCTACAATTAATTGGGTACTTTGTCCGGCAGGAACAAATTTTTTTACTTTGCGACTTTTCTTCCGTTCTTCTTTTCTCTCAATTATACCGGCACCAATATTTTTCATAGGTGATACAATAGTATCAAATTCCTTTTCAGGGGCTAATAATTTTAAGCTTTTACGAGAAGGCAATTCAATATTAACACTCATTCTATCTGCATATTCGCCAGCCTGAAAAATCAAAGAAGGGTCTGCATCTGGTATAGCTTTTAAATGTATATAGCCATTAAATTTGTGTTCTTCTCTCAAAATCCTGACAACCTTTACTAATTGTTCCATTGTGTGATCAGGACTTTTCATGACAGCAGAACTCAAAAACAAACCTTCAATATAATTTCTACGATAAAAATTAATAGTTAAATCGGCAACTTCCCGAGCAGTAAATGCTGCCCTTGCCCTATCATTTGAAACCCTATTAACACAATAAGCACAATCATAAATACAGTAGTTTGTAAAAAGTATTTTTAACAAAGAAATACAGCGACCATCATCTGCCCAACTATGGCATATTCCAGCAACAGCAGCATTGCCTACTCCATTAGGAGTATTTGCCCTTTTGCTACCACTTGATGAACAGGAAACATCATATTTAGCTGCATCTGCAAGAATTGATAGCTTCTTAACTAATTCCATAACTTCACCTCATCTATAGACGAATGATCATTATATTATTTGTAAACAAACAGATACCAAAACTCCTTAGGCCTAATCGAATATGGTCATACTGGAATCATCATTGCGCTTATAATCAAGGATTCCAGTAAGGCCTAATCGAATATGGTCATACTGGAATCATCATTGCGTTTATAATCTATTATTCCAGTAAGAAAAACTAAGACCTCACTTTATTAAATTATTTATATAATTAGATTTTATCATACTACTGTTCGATTGTAAAGAATAAATAAAAATAGTCATGAAATACTTAGTGAACATAAATGTTCAAAAATAATATCATGACTACACTAAAGTTCCTGTTTATTATAAGTTAATAATAATCTACACTTGTATTTACAAAGCCACTAGTATTTATATTCAATCGACCATCTTCATAAAAACCAGTCTCGGATGGTATTAAAACTTTCAAATCCCCACCTATACCTTTAAGAGATATACTTCGCAAATCTTTCCAGGTATCAATATATTCAAGTCTAGCATTTATACCTATACCATTAACACTTATATTTTCTAACCCAAGGACTTGTAAAACTAGATCTATGCCGGCTCCATTAATACTTAAATTTTCACCATCAATATAAGCATTCATGCTGATACCTGCTCCATTAATATTAAAATTTTCAATATAATATTCACCATTAAGGGCTATTCCGCCAGCATTTATTTTCATTTTTTTTGCTCTTAAAGTACCAGATATGCTAATACCTCCAGCATTTATATCTATCATTTCAAATTCATTTGCAGTCCCAATAAGTATTTTATACTTATTTTCATTTCTATTAAACCAGTTAAAAAAATTACGCTCAGGTGCAAGAATTTCTATTTGCCTTTTAGAGCGATAAACTTTTAATTCATCTGAAATATAAATGCTGTCTAGATTATGATCAAAATATATTTCAGCTCCATCTAATTTCAATATTAACTCTTCTTCACCCTCTAATATTAGCTCTCTTAGACCTGTTATATCAATACTACTTGCTTCTAAATTAAGATTAAATATAAACATAAAAACTAATAGAATAGATATGATGTGAACCTCTCCACCTAAATCAAGAAACGGTTTAGATGGAACTTCCCTTACTTCATACATTCTAAAATAGCAATGCACTACTAGAGAGATTTACAA